>SKWP01000411.1 GCA_007128865.1 Paracoccaceae bacterium | reverse complement strand
GGCCGGCGGCACCCTTAAAGCCTGCTCAAAAAAAGGAAACCGGGCAGTTCCCGGCGAGGAAACTGTTTCTGTCCCGCCATCCGAACCGGACTGAAGAGGGACGAGCCCGGCCCTGGGAGGGCGCGTCGTAACGCGGAACCGGAGCACTTTATGCCTGCCAAGCCCCTCCAGCGGTTGTGCTATTTGCGAGGTTGCAATGCGCCCTCCCGCCCGAAGGGTCGGGCGCGGCCCGGGCTGGTCGCCCGGGCGGAACCCGTGGCAGACGTGGTGCGAAACAGTTTCGCGGTGCCACGCCTGGAAACGGTTTGGCGGGACACTTTTTCAGAAGCCTGCTAACCTGCCGCGCGGGTTTGCCGGCGGGCCGGCACAACGGAGAATGAACCATGACCGATGCCCTCGATCCGGTGCGCCTGACCGTCGATCTGGTGCGCTGCCCCACGGTGACCCCCGAGGAAGGCGGCGCGCTGGTGCTGCTGGAACAGGTGCTTTCGGCAGCCGGCTTCGACTGCCGGCGGGTGGACCGGGGCGGAACGCCGAACCTGTTCGCGCGCTGGGGCCCAAGGGGGCATCCGCGCAGCTTTGGCTTCAACGGCCATACCGATGTGGTGCCGGTAGGCGACCGCGCAGCCTGGACGGTCGACCCCTTCGGCGGCACGATCCGCGACGGGCAGGTCTGGGGCCGCGGCGCCTGCGACATGAAATCCGGGGTTGCGGCCTTTGTCGCTGCGGCGGTCGATTTCGTGCGCGAAACCCCGCCCGACGGCGCGGTGATCGTAACCGTGACCGGCGACGAGGAAGGCGCGTCGGATCATGGCACCATTGCCATTCTCGACTGGATGCGCCAGCAGGGCGAGACCATGGCCGCCTGTATCGTCGGCGAGCCGACCTGCCCCGAGCGCATGGGCGAGATGATCAAGATCGGGCGGCGCGGGGCGATGACCGCCCGCTTTGTCGCAACCGGAGTGCAGGGGCATTCGGCCTATCCGCACCGGGCGCGTAATCCGCTGCATGCGCTGGTGCGGCTGCTCGACAGGCTCGCGGGGCACGAGCTTGACCGGGGAACCGAGCATTTCGACCCCTCGACGCTGGCGATCACCACCATCGACACCGGCAACCCTGCGCATAACGTCATCCCCGCAGCGGCGCGGGCCACCGTCAACATCCGTTTTTCCGATGCCCACAGCGGCGCCAGCCTTTCGGACTGGCTGCGCGCCGAGGCCGCAAGGGTGCAGGATGAAACCGGCGTGGTCCTTGATGTCGATATCCACATCTCGGGCGAAAGCTTCCTGACCCCGCCCGGCGGGCTTTCGGAGCTTGTCGCTGCGGCGGTCGAGCGGGAAACCGGCATTCGGCCGGTCCTGTCCACCTCGGGCGGAACATCGGATGCACGCTTCATGCGGGCGCTTTGCCCGGTGGTCGAATTCGGGCTGGTCGGTCAGACCATGCATCAGGTCGACGAGCGAGCCGATGTCGAACAGATCCGGACGCTCAAGCGGGTGTATCGCCGGGTGCTGGCGGACTGGTTTGCCTGACAGGCACCCGAACCGGCCGCACGCGGGGCCGGGCAAGGCGTGATCCGGGCGCGGTTGCGCTGCCCCGGCCGGCGTCCTAGGTAGGGGCCGCGCCGATGTCTCCGGGAGACCGCAATGAAGCCCCGCCGCCCTGTCGTTTTGTGCATCCTCGACGGCTGGGGGCTGTCGCCGCGGGCAGAGGGCAACGCCATAGCCCTGGCAGCAACGCCGAACTTCGACCGGGTGATGGCGACATGCCCGCATGCTACGCTTGTGACCCATGGCCCGGATGCGGGGCTGCCGACCGGGCAGATGGGCAATTCAGAGGTCGGCCATACCAACATCGGCGCCGGCCGGGTCGTTGCGATGGACCTCGGGCAGATCGACCTGGCCATCGAGGATGGCAGCTTTGCCCGTAATCCGGCGATACTGGCCTTTATCGACCGGCTGAAGGCGAATGGCGGCACCGCGCATCTGATGGGGCTGGTTTCGGACGGGGGCGTTCACGGGCATCTTTCCCATATCCTTGCCGCGGCACGGATGATCGCCGGCGCCGGTGTGCCGGTGGCGATACATGCCATCACCGACGGGCGCGACGTGGCACCCTCTTCGGCCGCGGGGTACGTCGCAACGCTGGAACGGGGCCTGCCCGCGGGCGCGCGGATTGTCAGCGTGATCGGCCGCTACTGGGCGATGGACCGTGACAGGCGCTGGGACCGGGTCGAGGCCGCGTATCGCCGGATCGTCGACGGCGACGCGCTCAAGGGCTATGGCGGCGCCTATGGCGGCTGTTACCGAGACGCAGCCGAGGCGGTTGCAGCCGCTCATGCCCGCGGCGAGACGGACGAGTTCATCAAGCCCTCCAGCATCGAGCCCGCGGCCGGGTTGAAGGATGGCGACGGCTTCTTCTGCCTGAACTTCCGCGCCGACCGCGCGCGCGAGATCCTGCTGGCGCTGGGCCAGCCGGGGTTCGATGCCTTCGACATCGCCGGCCGGCCCGGCATCACCCTGCTGGGCATGGTCGATTATTCGAAGGACCACGATGCCTTCATGCCGGCGGCCTTTCCCAAGCGCGCCATCGTCAACACCCTGGGCGAATGGGTGGCGGGGCACGGCCGGCGCCAGCTCCGGCTGGCCGAGACCGAGAAGTATCCGCATGTCACATTCTTCCTGAATGGCGGCCGCGAAGCGCCCTTTGAAGGGGAAAGCCGCCACATGGCCCCCAGCCCGCGGGTTGCGACCTATGATCTGGCGCCCGAGATGGCTGCGGCCAAGGTCACCGAAAGACTGGCCGGCGCGATCGCCGAAGGTCTGGATCTGATCGTTGTCAACTATGCCAACCCCGACATGGTCGGCCACACCGGCGATCTGGCTGCCGCGGTCCGCGCCTGCGAGGCCGTGGACAAGGGGCTTGGGACGGCGCTGGCGGCGCTGGAGGCGGCGGGCGGGACGATGCTGCTGACCGCCGATCATGGCAATTGCGAGGTGATGATCGATCCGGCCACCGGCGGGCCGCATACCGCCCACACCCTGAGCCCGGTGGCGGTTGCGCTGATCGGCGGGCCGCAGGGCGCGCGCCTGCGCGACGGAAG
>SKWP01000074.1 GCA_007128865.1 Paracoccaceae bacterium | reverse complement strand
TGCGCAGGTTTGCGCCATTGATCGCCGGCACGCCCACCGCGGCAAAGATGCCCGAAAGATCGTTGACCGAGCCGATCACCACCTCGGTCGGGCTCACGCCCTGGGTCTGGGCCTGCGCGCCGCCGGCGGCGGCAAGGGCCAGCGCCAGCATGCCGGCAGCCAGTCGGTTTCTGCGGGTCGTCATGGTGCCTTCCTCCCTCATGGCGTTCCCTGCGGGGAACGGTACATCGCGTCGATCAGGCTTGCGTGGCGGCTTTCAACCGTGGCGCGCCTGAGCTTCATGGTCGGGGTCAGTTCCTCGTCCTCGGCGGTCAGCAGCACGTCGATCAGGCGGAAATCCTTGATCTGTTCGACGCGCGCGAAATCGCGGTTGACCGCCGCGACCTCGGCGCCGATCAGGTCAACCACCGGCCCGGCCCGGCACAGGCTGCGGAAATCCGAAAACGGCACCCGGCGGTCCTGGGCGAATTTCTCGACGTTTTCCTGATCGATCATCACCAGCGCGGTCAGGTAGGGGCGCCGGTCGCCGATCACCACAGCGTCGGCGATGTAGGGCGAAAACTTCAGCCGGCTTTCGATCTCGGCCGGGGTGATGTTCTTGCCGCCGGCGGTGATGATGATGTCCTTCAGCCGCCCGGTGACCGTCAGGAAGCCTTGGGCATCGATATGGCCGACATCGCCGGTGCGCAGCCAGCCGTCATCGGTGAAGGCCTCGGCGGTCCTGTCGGGCCGGCGCCAGTAGCCGGCAAAACTGTTCAACCCGCGGGTCTGGATTTCGCCGTCCGCGGCGATGCGGATTTCAACGCCCGGCACAGCGGGGCCGACGCTGCCCGCACGGTTGGCCTCGGGGGTGTTGAGGTTCGACAGGCCGGTGTTTTCGGTCATGCCGTAACCTTCGTAAAGCCGCACGCCGATGGCATGGTACCAGTGCAGCAGCGCCGGCGCGATCGGGGCCGCGCCCGAGGCGCCGCGCACCAGCCGGTCCATGCCCAGCATCCGGCGCAGGTTGCGGAATACCAGCAGGTCGGCCAGCCCTGCCGCCAGCGCCACCCGCAGCGGCACCGGCCTGCCTTCGGCCAGCAGCGCAGCGCGCCGCATCCCCGCCGCCAGCGCCCAGCGAAACGCCAGCCGGCCGGGCAGGGTGGCGTCCTGGGCCATCACCGTTACCCGCGAATGGATCTTTTCCCACACCCGCGGAACGGCGGTGAACACATGCGGGCTGACCTCGCGCAGGTTGTCGAACACGGTTTCGGGGCTTTCGGCGAAATTCACCGTCGAACCCACCGCGAGCGGAAAATAGATCGAGCTGTCGCGTTCGAGGATATGGCACAGCGGCAGGAAGCACAGCTGTTCGCTGCGCGCGTCGGTGGGCAGCACATGAATGCCGGCCTGTATGGTGGCGAGGATGTTTTCCTGGGTGATCATCGCCCCCTTTGGCGGGCCGGTGGTGCCCGAGGTATAGATCAGCAGCGCCAGATCATCGGGGCGCACCCGGTCGATCCCGGCGTCGAATTCCTGCGGATCGGTCGCCTCGCGGCTGCGGCCGAGATCACAGAGCGCGTCCAGAAACAGAAAGCGGTCGCCGGCCAGGTCGTGCAGGCCTTCGTTGTCGAGGATGATCACCCGCTCTACCCCCGGCGCACCGTCGGGGATGGCAAGGAACTTGTCGAGCTGTTCCTCGTTCTCGACCACCAGAAAGCGCGAGCCCGAATCGGCCAGAAGATAGGCCAGCTGGGCGCTGGAATCGGTGGTGTAGACGCCCGAACAGACCCCGCCCATGCACTGGATCGCAAGGTCCAGATACAGCCATTCCTTGCGATCCTCGGACAGGATCGACACCACGTCGCCCGGTTCCATACCCAGCGCCCGCAGCCCCAGCCCGAGCCATTTCGACCGCTGCCACCAGTCGGCCCATGAATGCGCCCGCCAGATGCCCAGCGTCTTTTCGCGGTGCGCGGTGCGGGGGCCGAGCGTCTGGCAGCGCTGGCGGAACAGCGCCGGGACCGTGGCGCAGCCGTCCACCAGCACCGGGCGGGTGCCGGGGGTGGCGTTGATCGCCACGCCGCGCAGGGTCTTTTGCGCCGGAAGGGGGGCGGGCGCGGTCATCGCCATGTCTTGCGCCGCTTCCAGCGCCGTTCGCCGCGCCCGCCCTGGGCCGCCGCGCCAAGGTAGAAGCTGCGGATATCCTCGGACGCGGCCAGCCGTTCGGCGCTGCCCGACATCACCACCCGCCCCAGTTCCATCACATGACCCTCGTCGGCCAGCTTCAGCGCCACCGCGGCGTTCTGTTCCACCAGCATCATGGTGATCCCCTCGTCGCGGTTGAGCCGGCGCAGGATGGCGAAGATCTCGCGCGTCAGCAGCGGCGAAAGCCCAAGGCTCGGCTCGTCCAGCAGCATCAGCGCCGGGCGCAGCATCAGCCCGCGCCCGATCGCCAGCATCTGCTGCTGCCCGCCCGAAAGCGTGCCGGCCTCCTGGCCGCGGCGTTCGGCAAGGGCGGGGAAATGGGTGTAGACCCGTTCACGGTCGGCCGCGATACCGGCGCGGTCGCTGCGGGTGTAGGCGCCGAGCGTCAGGTTTTCATCGACCGTGAGCAGCGGAAACACCTCGCGCCCCTCGGGGACATGGACAATGCCGGCGCGCACCACGCGGTGCGGCTCCCATCCGGTGATGTCGCGGCCCTCGAACATGACCTGACCCTTCTCGGGGTCCATGATGCCCGAGATGGTGCGCAGCAGCGTCGTCTTGCCGGCGCCGTTGGCGCCCAGCACCGTTACCACCTGGCCGCGGCGGATATCGAGGCTGACACCGCGGATGGCCATGATCGGGCCGTAATAGGTTTCGAGGTTGCGCAGCGACAGCAGCGGTGCGTCGCCCTGCGGCGCGGTCATGGCGCGGCCTCCTGCGCGGGGGTGCCCAGATAGGCCTCGATCACGCGGGGATGGGCCTGCACCTCGGCCGGCGTGCCCTCGGCCAGGCGGGCGCCGTCGGCCAGCGCCAGAACCCGGTCGCAGACCTGCGCGACAAGGCCCATGTCATGCTCCACCATCAGCACGGTGATACCCATCTGGCGGCGGATATCGGCGATCCACCAGCGCATGGTCT
>SKWP01000360.1 GCA_007128865.1 Paracoccaceae bacterium | reverse complement strand
CAATGTCGGGCATCATCCAGACGCTGGCGCTTTCCGGATCGGGCATGGATGCCCAGGCCCGGCGCCTGCGCCACATCGCCGAGAATATCGCCAACGCCGACACGCCGGGATTCCGACGCAAGACCGTCGCCTTCGAGGCCGTTCACAACCCCGGCCCCACCGGCAGCGCGGCCGCCGTACGCGCCGGGCCGGTGCGGCTGGATCCGCGGCCGCTGCCGCTCATCCATGACCCCGGCCATGCCATGGCCGACGCATCCGGCCATTACGAAGGCTCGAATGTCGACGTGATCATCGAGGTTGCCGACGCCCGCGAGGCGCAGCGCAGCTATGAGGCCAACCTGCGCATGTTCGATCAGGCCCGGCAGATGTCGCAGGCCCTGCTCGAACTCCTGCGCCGCTGAGGAGGATGCCATGGACATTCGCGCATCCCTTGCCGCCCAGAGCTATGCCGGCGCACGCAACGCCACCGCCCCGCAGCCACAGGCCGAACCGACAGGGGCCGCCGGCCGTGCTGCCACCGGCTTTGCCGAAACCCTTGCCCGCGCCGAAACCACCGCAAGGGCAGCCATGACCGGCGATGCCGACCCGCACGCGCTGGTGCAGGCCCTGGCCGAGACCGAACTGGCGATCCAGACGGCCGTGACCATGCGCAACAAGGTGGTCGAGGCCTATCAGGAAATCCTGCGGATGCCGGTGTGACCATGACCGAAGCCATGCTCTTCGATGCCCTGCGCCAGGCCCTGCTGGTGGCGGTGACGATCTCGGCGCCGATTCTGTCGGTGGCGCTGGTTGCGGGGCTCGGTGTCGGCCTGTTCCAGGCTCTCACCTCCGTGCAGGAGATGACGCTGACCTTCGTGCCCAAGCTGATTGCCATCGTGGCGGTGTTCTGGGCGACGATGGCCTTCATGTCGGCCCGGCTGACGGAATTCTTCCAGGGCACGGTGCTGCCCGTCATTGCGGGTACCTGAGAATGGACAGCGGCGGTTATGTCACCCTCACCCGGCAGTCGGGTCTGATGCGCGAACTGCTGGTCGTGGCCCACAACATCGCCAATGCCGGCACCGCCGGTTTCCGGCGCGAGGGCGTGGTGTTTGCCGAACATGTGCGCGCGCTCGGCCCGAACGATCCGCCGCTGTCCATGGCCCGTGCCCACGGCCGCAGCATCGACCTCGGCATGGGCGCCCTCACCCATACCGGCCGGCTGCTGGACTTCGCCATCGAGGGTGACGGGTTCTTCCTTGTCGACGCGCCTGCGGGCGAGCGCCTGACCCGGGCGGGCAGCTTTACCGCCGATGCCGGCGGCATGCTGGCAACGCCGCTGGGCCACCGGCTGCTGGACGAGGGCGGCGCGCCGATCTTCGTGCCACCGCAGGCAACCGAGATCGGCCTCGGCCCCGACGGCACGCTTTCGGCCGACGGGCAGCCGCTGGCACGGGTCGCCGTCGTCGTTCCCGAAGACGTCGCGCAGCTGATCCGCGAACCCGGCCTGCTGTTTCGCAGCGAGGCCGGCCATCGCCCTGCCGAAACGCCGCGCGTCTATCAGGGGTTTCTGGAGGAATCCAACGTGGATGCGATGACCGAAATGGCCCGGCTGGTGGAGGTGCATCGCGCCTACGAGCTCGGCCAGCAGTTTCTCGACCGCGAGGATGAACGCATCCGCAGCGTCATCCAGACCCTCGGCCGCCGATAGGAGACCGCCATGAAGGCCCTGCAGATCGCCGCCACCGGCATGAGCGCCCAGCAGATGCGGGTCGAGGTCGTGTCCAACAACCTCGCCAACATGAACACCACCGGCTACAACGCCCGGCGGGCGGAATTTGCCGATCTGCACTATCAGCAGCACAGCCGCCCCGGCACCATCTCGGCCGCCGACGGCACGATCCTGCCCGCCGGCGTGCAGACCGGGCTTGGCGTGCGGCCTTCGGCCGTCAGCGTGCTCATGGCGCAGGGTCCGCTGGTGCAGACCGGCGGCGATCTGGACCTTGCCATCGAGGGCCGCGGCTATCTCGAGGTGACCATGCCCAACGGCGTTGCCGCCTATACCCGCGACGGTGCGCTGCACCGTTCGGCCGACGGGCTGATCGTCACGGCGGATGGCCACGAGGTGCAGCCCGGCATCGTCATTCCGCCGGATGCGCGCAGCCTGACCGTAACCGGCGCCGGCGAGGTCTGGGCCTATTTCGCCGACCGCATTGCGCCCGAGCTTCTGGGCCAGTTCACGCTGGCCGGGTTCACCAACGACAAGGGGCTGGAGGCGATCGGCGCCAATCTGTTTCTGGAAACCGCGGCCTCCGGCCCGGCGCTGGCCGGCGCACCGGGCGAGGACGGCCTTGGCACGCTGCGGCAGGGATACCTCGAAGAAAGCTCGGTCAACGCGGTGCGCGAGATTACCGAGCTGATCAAGGCCCAGCGCGGATACGAGCTCAACGCCAAGGTCATCACCGCCGCCGACCAGATGCTTGGCGCCACAACCCAGGTGCGCTGATGGCAACCGGATTGCGCCTTGCCCTGACCGGGTTGATCCTGACTGTCGCCATGCCGGATGCAGCCGCGGCGGCCGAAGCCCTGATTGCCACCCGCACCATACGCGCGACCGAGATTGTCGGGCCGGGCGACATCGCGCCGGGCGGGTCCGTCGTGCCGGGTGCCCTGACCGATCCGGACCGCGCCGTCGGACAGGAGGCGCGCGTCATCCTCTACGCCGGCCGCCCGATCCGCCCGGGCGATCTTGGCCCTCCGGCCCTGGTCGAGCGCAATGCCACCGTAACGCTTGTCTTTCGCCGCAACGGTCTGAGCATCCTGGCCGACGGGCGGGCGCTTGGCCGGGCCGGCCCGGGCGAGGCGCTGCGGGTGATGAACCTGGCATCGCGCAACACCGTGACCGGCATCGTCGGCCCGGACGGTTCCGTGCAGGTCGGCGACATGCCGGGCGCCGGCCACCGATGACACACCCCACCACAACACGGAGACCCGCGATGCCCCGCATTGCCGCCGCAGCCGCAATCCTTTCGGCGGCTCTTGCCACCGGATGCACCGGACTTGACCGGATCTCGCGCGCACCCGATTTCGAACCGGTCGAGGGCGGCTTGCAGCACCATGCCATGTATTCGGTGCCGTT
>SKWP01000213.1 GCA_007128865.1 Paracoccaceae bacterium | reverse complement strand
CCTCAACCTCGTCGTCGGTGCCGATAAAGCCGCCCGACTGGCGATTCCAGTACCGGGCATACAGCCCGCCCCTGTCCAGCAGTTCGGCATGGGTGCCGGTTTCGGCGATATGGCCGGCATCCAGCACCACGATACGATCCATGCTGGCGATGGTCGACAGCCGGTGTGCGATGGCCAGCACCGTCTTGCCCGCCATCAGCCGTTCGAGCGCGCCCTGCACCGCTGCCTCGACCTCGGAATCCAGCGCCGATGTGGCCTCGTCCAGAACCAGGATCGGCGCATCCTTGAGAAAGGCGCGGGCCAGCGCGATGCGCTGGCGCTGCCCGCCCGAAAGCCGCACGCCGCGTTCGCCGAGATGGGCGTCATACCCGGTGCGCCCCATGTGGTCGCGCAGGCCGCGGATGAATTCATGCGCCTCCGCAGCCCGTGCGGCGGCCTCGACCTCTTGGCGGGATGCGTCGGGGCGGCCGTAGCGGATGTTTTCCAGTGCCGCGCGATTGAACATCGCGGTTTCCTGGGTGACCATCCCGATCTGCCGGCGCAGGCTTTCCTGGGTCACACCGCGGATGTCGTGGCCATCGATCAGGATTCGACCCGATTCCGCATCGTAGAGCCGCAGCAGAAGCGCAACGAGGGTGGATTTTCCGGCCCCCGAAGCCCCTACGATGCCCAGTTTTTCGCCGGGGTGCACATGCAGGTCGATCCGCTCGACCCCGCCGCTGCGGCGGCCATAGGCAAAGCCCAGGCCCTCGAAACGGATATCGCCCCGCACCGGCGGCAGCTCGATGGCGTCGGGCGCGTCCTGCAGGCTTACGGGAACGGTCAGGGTCTTCATGCCGTCCTCGACCTCGCCGAGATTGCCGTAGATGGTCATCAGCACGAAGCTGACCCAGCCCGTCATCTGTGCAATGCGAATGGCGACCGTCCCGGCGGCCACGATATCGCCCGCCGTGGACTGCCCCATTGTCCAGAGCCACAGCGTGCCGCCGATCAGCAGCACCGGCAGCAGCCCGGCAACCGTCATCAGCCAGAACCGGAACCTTGCCTGCAGCGTGCCGAACTCGATCGCCCGGTTGCGGAAGGTGCCCATCGCATCGAGCGCGGCGCGATCCTCGTGATCGGCATGGGCAAACAGCTTAACCGTCTTGATGTTGGTGATGGCATCCACCACCTGCCCGGTGACCGACGCCTGGGCGTTGGCGCGCCTGCCGGCCCTTTCGCGCACCGAGGGGATGAAATGCCGGATCAGGGCCAGGTAAAGCACTGTCCAGCCCGCCAGCAACAGCGCCATGCGCGCATCGATGGCAAACAGCAGCAGCACCGAACCGATGATCGAAGCCAGCGCGAAGGCGACGGTGTTGATCGATTCGCTGGCCACATCGGTCAGGGCGCGGCTGGTCTGCATCTGTTTCTGGGCAATGCGGCCGGCAAAATCATTGTCGAAGAAGGTAACGGGCTGCCCCATCGTCCAGCGGTTCAGGCGTGCCAGCACCATCGGCCCCACATTGGGCGTGACAACGACCGTGTTGGCCACCGATGACAGCCCGAAGGCCAGTGGCCGCAGGAGCAGGAAGAAGGCAGCAAAGCCGATCAGCAGCAGCCAGTTGTCGGCAAAGAACCGCGTCGGGTCGCTGGCCAGCGCGGTGTCGATCACCCGCCCCAGCACCAGCGCCGAAAGCACCTCGAGCACCCCGGCAAGGGCCGAAACCACCGCCGCCAGCCCCAGCACCGGCCATGACCCGCCCAGCGCCCAGCGGATGAACGGCCACAGCGCCCCCGGCGGCGGCCCTTCGGCCGGGCGGAAGGCATCGATGAGCCCGGCCACCTTCATTGCGCGGCCTCTGGCCGGCTGTCCTCGATCCCGATGAAACCACCGGACTGCCGGGCCCAGAACCGCGCGTAAAGCCCGCCTGCGGCTAGCAACTCGGCGTGGCTTCCCTGTTCGACGATGCGGCCATCGTCCAGCACCACGATCCGGTCCATCCGCGCGATGGTGGACAGCCGGTGCGCGATGGCGATCACTGTCTTGCCCTCCATCACCCCGTAGAGCGTGTCCTGGATGGCCGCCTCGACCTCGCTGTCGAGCGCGCTTGTGGCCTCGTCCAGCACCAGGATCGGCGCATCCTTCAGGATCACCCGTGCCAGTGCCACCCGCTGGCGCTGCCCGCCCGAAAGCTTCACGCCGCGTTCGCCGACCCGGGCATCATAGCCGCGCCGGCCTTCGGCGTCCTCCAGTTCGAGGATGAAGTCATGCGCCTCGGCCCGCCTTGCGGCGGCGATCATCTCGGCCTCGGTGGCATCGGGGCGGCCATAGAGGATGTTCTCGCGCACCGAGCGGTGCAGCAGCGCGGTATCCTGCGCAACCATGCCGATCCGGGCGCGCAGGCTGTCCTGGGTAACCGTCCCTATATCCTGCCCGTCGATGGTGATCCGGCCCTGTTCGGCGTCGTAGAACCGCAACAACAGCTTGACCAGCGTGGATTTTCCCGCCCCTGACCGGCCGACGAGGCCAAGCTTTTCGCCCGGCTCCACGGTCAGGCTCACACCCTGCAACCCGCCCGAGGGGCGGCCGTAGTGATGGCCCAGATCCTCGAACCCGATCCGGCCGGCGCGGAAATCCAGCGGTCGGGCGCCGGGTGCATCCACCAGCCCGATCGGCTGGGCGATGGTTTCCATGCCCTCGGTGATCACACCGACGTTGCGGAAGAAGGATGACACCGCCCACATGATCCAGCCGGTCATGGCGTTCAGCCGCAGCACCAGCGCCGAGGCCGCCGCCACCACCCCGATGCTGGCGCTGCCCTGCGCCCACAGCACCACCGCCCAGCCGACCACGGCAACGATCAAAAAGCCGTTGAGCGTGACCAGCGCCAGATCCATGGTGGTGAAGATGCGCATCTCGCGCTGAAAGGTGGTGCGGGCGTGTTCGATGGCCTCGCGCGCATGGGCAAGCTCGCGGTCGTGATGGGCAAAGAGCTTGACCGCATGGATATTCGTGTAGCTGTCCACGATCCGCCCGGTCACCGCGCTGCGGGCATCCGAACTGGCCTTGGAGGCGGGCGCCACCCGCTGGATCGTCCAGCGCACCAGCGCGAAATAAAGCGCCGACCAGATGATGAGCGGCAGCACCAGCCGCGGGTCGGCCCCCGCCAGCAGCACCGCCGCCCCGATCAGATAGGCCAGTGAAAAGCTCAGCGCGTCGAAGACCTGAAACACCGCCTCGCCCGCCGCCGGGGGCGTCTGCATGATCCGGTTCGCGATCCGCCCGGCAAAGTCGTTCTCGAACCACCCGACCGGCTGGCGCAGCACATGGGCATGCGCGCGCCAGCGGATCAGCGTGCCGATGTTGGGCAGGATCGACTGGTTCAGCAGCCCGACACCCAGAAACTGCAGGGCCGGCCGCAGGAACAGCAGGAACAGGGCGGCAAGAACCAGTTCGGTGCCGTGGCTTTCCCACAGCGCCTGCGGGCCGGTGACGGTCAGCACGTCCACCACCCTGCCCATGTACCAGATCAGAGCGACCTCGACCGCCGCGACCAGGACCGACATGATCCCGGCGGCCCAGAACACCCCGCGGAACGGGCCGAGGTACTGGCGCATGAACGGCCACAGCCGGCGCGGCGGCACATCGTCCGGCACATAGGCGACGTAGGGGTTCACGAGCCGTTCGAAGCGGCCCAGTATCGCGCGCCACATGGGGGGCTGCCTCGGGTTATGCCGTCCGGCGGGATGCCGCGGCAAGGGCCGCGACTGCAGTGGTAACGATTATAGTGCGCCAAGGCGGACGGGGAAAGGCGCCCCGGTCAGGCCAGCAGATCCTCGCGCGAAAGCCGAAAGCCCGAATCGATCCATCGGCGTTCGGCAGCCCGCAAGGCCGCGCCGACCCTGGGCCCTTTCAGCGCCGGCATCAGGTCACTGGCCCTTAACGGGAATTCGGCCGCCGCCCCGCGCGCCAGCGCATCCTGCCAGGCATCGGGCAGCGCCGTTCCGGTCAGCGCCGCGCGGACAAGCAGCATGTCGGTCCCGGCCGCGATGCCATGGCGATAGCCGCTTTCTTCGGCGCTGGTGCATTCGGCAATGCCGGCCCGCAGCCGTTCCAGCGCGCGGGTCTCGGAATTGGACAGCCGCAGCGCCGCGCGGCCGTCCCAGTCACCGCCCAGTGCCGCCAGCCGGCGCATCCAGCGCAGGCCAACCCCTTCGCTGCGTTCCAGATGAACGAGCACCGCAACCGCGGTTGCCGTTGCGCCGGGCAGAATACGGCCAAGTATGCCGCTGCCTTCCATCGCGGCCAGGGCCATGGCCGGATCGGGGGCGGCCAGAAGCCGCCGCATCTCGGCCCCAACCCGTTCGCGCGACAGCCTTTCCAGCCCGTCCTGAAGCGCTGCGCAGGCTGCAAGCCCATCCGGGTCGATGCCGCGTTCGGGGTCTCCGAACCACGCCTGAAAGCGAAAGAACCGCAGGATACGCAGGTAATCCTCGGCGATGCGTTCTGCCGGGGTGCCGACAAAGCGCACCCGGCGCGCCGCAAGGTCGGCCAGCCCGCCGCCCAGCGGGTCGATCACGCTTCCGTCGGGGCGGGCGTAAAGCGCATTCATGGTAAAGTCGCGCCTTGCGGCATCGGTGACCACATCATCGGCAAAGGCCACCACGGCGCGGCGGCCGTCGGTGGCAACGTCGCGGCGGAAGGTGGTGACCTCGTGGTGGGTATGCCCCGAAATCACGGTGACGGTGCCATGCGCGGCCCCGGTCGGGACCACGCGCAGCCCTGCCGCCTCGGCCAGTTCGGTCACCCGGTCGGGGCGTGCGTCGGTGGCGATGTCGACGTCGCGCACCGTCATGCCGAGCAGCGCATCGCGCACGCAGCCGCCCACGAACAGCGCCTGATGGCCGCCGGCTTGAAGCACGGCGCAGAGCTGTTGCGATTCCGGGTCTTCGATCCAGGCGCCGCTGACCTTCACGAATGCACCCTTTCGGCCAGGCCACGCAGAATCCGGGCTGTCGCGCCCCAGATGTAATACGGCCCCCAGGGCAGCACGTAATAGGGGCGCGACTGGCCGTTGCGGAGCCGTTCCTCGATCCGGTAGCGGCCGGGATCGGCAAGGTGCGAAAACGGAACCCGAAACACCTCGTCGACTTCGCGGCGGTCGGGGCGGGGTGCAAAGCTGCCCTGCACCCGGCCGAGAATCGGGGTCACCGAAAAGCCGGTGACCGTGCGGTGTTCCGGCAGCCGGCCCAGCGGTGTCACGGCGCTGGCGGGCAGGCCCACCTCTTCCTCGGCTTCGCGAAGGGCGGTGGCGAACAGATCCGCGTCGCCCGGTTCATGCCGACCGCCGGGCAGCGAAATCTGGCCGGGATGGTGACGCAGCGCGGCAGATCGGCGCGTCAGCAGCACCTCGGGTTCCCGCGCGCCTTCCACGAAAGCCACCAGCACCGCCGCGGGTTTCAGCGGTGTCCGGGGGCTGGGCGCCAGCATCGGCGCCAGGTCGTAATCCGATGACGGGTGCGCGGGTCTGTCGAGCCGCCGCAGAAGCGGCGCCAGAGGATCCTCGAACAGTCTGACGGGCGCGATCTCAGCCATCGCGCCGGTATTCTTCCGTGTCGTTCGCCGTCGCCTCGAAACCAAGCGTGGCGGGATCGAATTCGTAATGGGCGCCGCAAAACTGGCAGTCGGCCGTGACCACGCCGCGGTCGGTGGTCATGCTGCGGATATCCTTGGCCGAATAGATGGAAAGGCTCTGCCGCACGCGATCGGCAGAACAGGTACAGCCGAACTCGACCGGCTGCGCATCGAAAACCCGCGGCCCTTCCTCGTGAAACAGCCGCACCAGAAGGTCGGTGGATTGCACCGTCGGGCCGATGAGCTCGGGCGGTTCGACCGTATCCAGCAGCAGGTTCGCGCGGCGCCAGTCCTCGCCCTCCTCGCTGTCGAGGATATCGCCGGGCGCCAGCAGCCCGCCTTCGCCGCTGGCCTCGGCCGAGACATGCGGCGATGCCGTCGGCATGTGCTGAAGCATCACACCCCCGGCCCGCCAGCTTGCCCGCTGGCCCTGCCGCTTGCCGTGTTCGAAAGCCAGCGCAAAGCGGGTGGGCAGCTGTTCGGACTGGGCGAAATAGGTTTCGGCGCAGGCGGCAAGGGATTCGCCGGCAATCGGCGTTATCCCCTGATAGGGAACGCTGCCGCGGCCCTGATCGATCAGCAGGGCGAAATACCCCTTTCCGATCAGATCGAAGGGCCTTTCGGTCGCATTCATGCGCGCAGCATCGAAGCTGGCGTATCCGCGCAGGCGCGCCGGTGCGCCGGCATCGGTGGGCGCGAAATAATCGGTCGCGATCAGCCGCGCAGGGCCGGTGCCGCGGATCTGGACAGACAGCTTCCAGCGCAGCTTGATGGTCTGCCCGATCAGGGCGGTCAGCAGCACGGTCTCGGCGACAAGGGCCTCGATCGCCGGCGGATAGGCATGCTGGGCCAGCACCCGGTGCAGAGTGTCGTCAAGCCGGGCAACGCGGCCGCGGATATCGCTGCGATCGAACTGGAATGGCAGCACGGTATCATCCCAGGCGATGCTGGAGCCGAGGTTCATGGGCTTTCCTTGCGCGTCAGGTCTTGGCATAGGGCCAGCATATAAGATGCCGAAGGGGTCGTCCAAGGGGCGGCCGTTTGCGAAGCCGAAGGATGATGCCTTGAATCCCCGATACGGTACCCCGCCCGAACCCGGCCGCAGATACCGCCGCCGGCCCGGCGTCTATGCGGCGCTGATCCTGCGGGACCGGGTGCTTCTGACCCATCAGAGCCGGCCGCAGCCCGAATACCAGCTTCCCGGTGGCGGGGTGGACCCCGGCGAATCGCCGTTGCGGGCCCTGCACCGCGAGGTGCTCGAGGAAACCGGATGGTGCATCGCCGCGCCGTTGCGGATCGGTACCTACCGCCGGTTCACCTACATGCCCGAATACGATCTCTGGGCCGAGAAGATCTGCACGCTCTATGTGGCCCGGCCGTTGCTGGCCCGAAGCGCGCCGCAAGAGGCCGGGCACCGGGCCGAATGGGTGCCGCTGCGCCATGCCGCCGCGATGGTGGCCAGCCCCGGCGATGCCGAATACCTTCGGCGGCTCGCGGTCTGATACCCTGACCGCCTGCATGGTCCGGCGCCGCCGGCCCGAACCGGGGTCAGACACCCAGCGCCCGCGCCTCGGCCCGGAGCGCATCGGTAATGCGCACAAGCTCGGCGCTGATGCCCGGTTCGCTCAGGGCGTGGCCGGCCATCGGAACCATGCACAGCCGCCCCGCCGGCCAGGCCGCGCGCAGCCGCCATGCGCCTTCGGGGGGGCAGATCATGTCGTACCGGCCCTGCACGATATGGCCGGGAACATGCGCGATTCGCGTCATGTCGGAAAGGATCTGCCCGTCGCGTTCCAGAAAGCCGCCATTGACGAAATAATGGTTTTCCAGCCGGGCAAAGGCCCTTGCGTAATCAAGCGGGCAATCGCCCGGGCTTCCGGCGCTGCGGGCCTCGATGGCCGCAAGGGCGTTTTCCCAGGATGTCCAGGACCGTGCAAAACGGTTTTCCAGCATCGTTTCGCCTGAAAACAGGCGCCGCCAGTAGGCGCCCAGAAGATCATCGCGTTCGGCCTCGGGCACGGGTTCGACAAAGCGTTGCCAGAGTTCGGGAAAGAACCTGCCGGCGCCGCCGCCATAGAACCAGTCCAGTTCGCGCCGGGTCATCAGGAAAACGCCGCGCAGGATCAGATGCGCGGCGCGGTCGGGGTGGGTCTGGGCGTAGACGAGCGCCAGGGTGGCGCCCCAGCTTCCGCCGAAGACCAGCCAGCGCCTGATGCCCAGCAGCGTGCGGATGCGTTCGATATCGGCAACCAGATGCCAGGTGGTGTTTGCCTCGACACCGGCATGGGGCCGGGAACGGCCGCAGCCGCGCTGGTCGAACAGGATGATGCGGTATTCGCGCGGGTCAAAGTAGCGCCGCATTGCAGGGCTGCATCCGCCCCCCGGCCCGCCGTGCAGAACCACGACCGGAATCCCCGACGGGCTGCCGCATTGTTCCACATAGATCGTGTGGCCGTCGCCGACATCGATCATCCGCTGGTCGAACGGGTCGACCGGCGGGTACAGGAACGCGGCTGCGTTCTTTTGATCTGCGGACTTGTCCATGATCGCTCTATATACTGACCCGGCGCCCCGGACCATGGGGCGCGTTCAAAACCCGGAGACCAGCCCATGTCCGATACCGCCGCGCAAGCCGAAGCCCGGCGCACCGATCCCGCCGAACTGGCAAAATTTGCCGCCATGGCCGAGGAATGGTGGAACCCGCACGGCAAGTTCCGGCCGCTGCACATGCTCAACCCCTGCCGGCTGGATTATGTGACCGCGCAGGTGGCAGCCGAATTCGGGCGCGACCTGACGGCGCCGGCGCCCTTTGCCGGGTTGCGGATGCTGGACATCGGCTGCGGGGGCGGGCTGCTTTCCGAACCGATGGCGCGGCTGGGGGCCGAGGTGGTGGGCGCCGATCCGGTTGCACGCAACATCGCCGTGGCGCAACTGCACGCCGGCAAGTCGGGGCTTTCCATCGACTATCGCGAAACCACCGCCGAGGCGCTGGCCGAGGCCGGCGAGGCCTTTGACGTGGTGCTGAACATGGAGGTGGTCGAGCATGTGCCCGATCCGGCCGCCTATCTTTCTGCCTGTCACGCGCTGCTGCGCCCCGGCGGGCTGATGATCTGCTCGACCATCAACCGCAATGCCAGAAGCTTTGCCATGGCGATTGTCGGCGCGGAATACGTTATGCGCTGGCTGCCGCGCGGCACCCATGACTGGCGCAAGTTCATCACCCCTGACGAGCTTTATGCGCTGCTGCGCGGCGCCGGGCTGGAACCGGTGGACCGCAAGGGCTTTGTCTTTGATCCGCTGCGGTGGTCATGGTCGATCTCGGACCGCGATCTGTCGGTCAATTATGTGACCGCCAGCCTGCGCCCGGCCGGCTGACGCATCGTCCACGACGAATCAGGGCAGTTCGGCCGACGGGATAACCGGAAAGAATCGCCCGTCGGACCACAGGCCGAACCAGCTTTCGCCGTCCACCGGCCGGTGGCAGCCAAGCTCTGCCAGCCGGTAAAAGCTCTTGCGGTCGATCAGCGCCTCGAGGTTGCGCCGCACCAGCACATAGGGCGCGGGTTCGCCGGTTTCGGGGTCACGGGGCACGCGCAGCGGGTGATCGGGCCCGGCGGTAAAGCGATCACCGACCTGGGTGGTGAAGTGCAGGCGTTGGTTCTCGCCGCTGCCTTCGGCCTCGACGTCGACGGCGACAAAGGGCGCGTCGTCAACCCTTATCCGCACCTTCTCGACCGGGGTGACGAGGAAATACTCCTCGCCATCCTTGCGCAGAATGCCCGAGAACAACCTTACCAGCGCCGGGCGTCCGATCGGCGTGCCGAGATAGTACCAGGTGCCGTCCCGTGCGATACGGATGTCGAGATCGCCGCAGAACGGCGGATTCCATCTTTCGACCGGCGGTATTCCGCCGCCGCCGGCCGCATTGGCAGAGGCGGCGAGCCCGTCGGCGGTGGGTTTCACGATGTTTTGTGCAGGCATTGTTTTTGCTGTTTCGACGGTCCGGGTTAGATCACACTGTAGCAGACATAGGTCCGGCGTGCAGCCGCGACTACCCGGAGGCACGCCGACATGACCGAAACAGACCTGATCAACGAGATCGAGGCCCTGGCCGAACAGCTTGACCGCGCCCGGGCCAGCATCAACCGCCGCTTCATCGGACAGGAAAGGGTGGTCGAACTGACCCTTTCGGCGATGCTGTGCGGCGGCCATGCGCTGCTGATCGGCCTGCCGGGGCTGGGCAAGACCCGGCTGGTGGACACGCTGTCCACCGTGATGGGGCTCGACGGGGCGCGGATCCAGTTCACGCCCGATCTGATGCCCGCCGATATCATCGGTTCCGAGGTGCTTGAAACCGGGCCGGACGGAAGCCGGGCCTTCCGGTTCATCGAGGGGCCGGTTTTCTGTCAGCTGCTGATGGCCGACGAGATCAACCGGGCAAGCCCGCGCACCCAGTCGGCGCTGTTGCAGGCCATGCAGGAACGCGAGGTCACCGTTGCCGGCATGCACCGCCCGCTGGGCCGGCCCTTCCACGTCCTCGCCACCCAGAACCCGATCGAGCAGGAAGGGACGTACCCGCTGCCCGAAGCCCAGCTTGACCGCTTTCTGGTGCAGGTGGATGTCGACTACCCCGACCGCGACACCGAACGCGACATCCTGCTGGCCACAACCGGGCTGGAAGAGGCCGAGGCAGAAGCCGTCTTTTCGGCCGATCAGCTGATTGCCGCGCAAAAGGTGCTGCGGCGCATGCCGGTGGGCGAGGGCGTGGTCGAGATGATCCTCGATCTGGTGCGCGCCTGCCGCCCCGGCGAGCCCGAGGCGACGGCGCAGGTCAACGAAAGCGTGGGCTGGGGGCCGGGGCCGCGCGCGGCGCAGGCGCTGATGCTGACGGTTCGGGCACGGGCGCTGATGGACGGGCGGCTTGCGCCATCGGCCGAGGACGTGCTTGCCATGGCGCGCCCGGTCCTGAGCCACCGCATGGCGCTGAATTTCCAGGCGCGTGCCCGCGGCGAAAGCCTAGGCGATGTGATCGATGCAGTCTCCGGGGCCGTCGGCCGGGTCGAGGCAGCGGCTTGACCGCGGCACCCGACAGCCGCGCCGGGCTGCGCTTTGCCGCCGGCGAACTGGCAGGGGCGCTGCCGCCGTTGCTGGCGGCTGCCGAACAGCTTGCGGCCACGGTGATGCTGGGCGAACACGGCCGCCGCCGCGCCGGCACGGGCGATGAATTCTGGCAATACCGCCCGGCGCATCCGGCCGATCCGGTGCGGCTGATCGACTGGCGGCGCTCGGCCCGGTCGGATACCCATTTCGTTCGCGAACGCGAATGGCAGGCGGCGCAGTCGGTTTCGTTCTGGGTCGATGGCGGCCGGTCGATGGCCTATTCCGGCGCCCGCGGCAGGCCGCAGAAGGCCGCACGCGCGCGGCTGCTGGGCATGGCGCTGGCGGTGCTTCTGGTGCGGGCCGGCGAAAGGGTCGGCACCGCCGGCGGTGATCTGCCGCCGCGCTCGGGGCAGGCACAATTGCTGCCGCTTGCATCGGCCTTCCTGCGGGACGACGGCGCCGATTACGCGGTGCCGGCCGTTGCCGAGATCCCCGCGCATTCCCGCATGGTGATGCTGTCGGATTTCCTGGGCGACATCGCCGCGACCGAGGCCGCCGTCGCCCGGGCTGCGGATCGCGGGGTCAGGGGTCTGCTGATCCAGGTGCTCGACCCGGCCGAGGAAAGCTTTCCCTTCGACGGCCGCACCATTTTCGAAAGCATGGGCGGTGGGATGCGTCACGAATCGCTGCGCGCCGGTGATCTGCGCGCCCGCTACCGGGCGCGGCTGGATGAACGCAAGGGACGGCTCGAAACGCTTGCCCGGCGCACCGGCTGGCACTGGCACTGTCACCACACCGACGCGCCGGCGCTGGGCGTGCTGAGCTGGGCCTGGCACGCGCTGGACGGGGCACGGCGATGATGACCATCGGTGCCATCGGCTTTGCGGCGCCGTCGCTGCTTGTGGCGCTGGCGGCGCTGCCGGTGTTGTGGTGGCTGTTGCGGGCGGTGCCGCCGGCCCCGGTCATCCGGCGGTTTCCGGGCGTGGCGCTGCTGCTGG
>SKWP01000272.1 GCA_007128865.1 Paracoccaceae bacterium | reverse complement strand
AGCCCCGCGGCGTGTCCGGCCGGGCCGGGGGCGGCGGCGCCAAGCCCATCGCGCAGCCGCCACAATGCGCCACCGGCTGCCGGATCGACGAGGGAATTGATCGCGATCCGGCCTGCAAGCCCCGCCGCCGGGTCCGGGGCCAGCGCCGCGCCGGCATCGGTGAAAAGCCCGGCGGCGCCGGGCGGCAGGCTCGGGTCGGCTGCCGGGCCGGCGAAGCGCTGCACAAGATCCTGCGCCAGCCCGTCAACCCAGCCCAGCGCCTGCGGTGCAAGGTTGTCGCGCAGATCGAATGCCGCGGCGAGCGTCCCGCTGCCCAGGGTCGCGGCCCCGGCAGCGACGGCACGGCCGTTCACCGAAAGCCCCGAAAGGGCGCCGTTTGCAATCGACATCTGCGGGTCGATCACCGCGGCGGGTTCGAAGCCGATGCGCGCCGGTCTGGCTTCCAGCAGCATCACCCCGCCATGGGTATAGAGCACCACCGCCCCGCCGGGCCTGTCCATCTGCCGCAGCGGCAGGATATCGGCGACCGCATCGATGACGCTCTGGCGCTGGTCTTCCAGCGCGGCGCTGGACTGCCCGCCCGATTGCAGGCGCAGGATATCGCGGTTGAGCATGTGAACCTGCTCGAGCGCGGTATTGAGCCGTTCAACCTGCCCGGCGATGCTGCGGTCTGCCTCCTCACGCTCGCGGGTGATTGCCGCGGCGATCCCGTTCAGCCCGCCGGCAAGCGCGCCCGCGGCATCGAGCACGCGACCGAGGCGGCCCTCGTCCTCGGGCCTGCCGGCCGCGGCAACGAGCGCTGCCTCGAATCGGGCGACCCGTTCCGAAAGGCTGCCATCCTCATCCGGTGTGCCGATTGCCGCGGCAATGCGGCCGATCGCGGCCTCGTTCATCGCCGCCGCACCGGCGCGGGCATCGGCGGCGCGGCGATCGGCCAGCAGGGCGGTATCGATGATCCGCCTTTCGCCGTCGATGCGCACCCCGCTGCCGGAATCGCCGACGCTGCGCGCCGAAAGCGCCAGTTCCCTGCGCGCGTAGCCTTCGGTCATCGCATTGGCGACATTCGACGATACCGTGGCGGCAGCGCGCGAGCTTGCCGCCAGCCCCGAAAGCGCGGCGTTGAGCGCGCTGCCGATGCTCATCGCGGCAATCCGCGCAGGCTGTCAGGCAAGGGGCGTGTGGCCGGCATGGTCAACGCTTGATGTTGGTGGTTTCCTGCAACATCTCGTCCGCGGTCTGGATGACCTTGGCGTTGGAGGAATAGGCGCGCTGGGTCTGGATCATCTGGGTCAGTTCGGCCGCGACATCGGTGGCCGATTCCTCGCGCGCATAGCCGACCATGGCGCCGGTGGGGCCGTCACCGGCATTCCAGAGAAAGAACGGGCCGCTTTGCACCGAAACCCGATAGGTCTGGTTGGAGGCGGCGATCAGGCCGTTGGGGTTGGGCACATCGACCAGCGGCACCTGAAACAGCGTGCGCGTGAAGCCGGCGTCGTAGAGTGCCCGCACGAAGCCGTTGGCATCCACATCGATGGTGACCAGATTGCCCACCGGCGCGCCGTTCTTGGAAACCAGCACCGGCTCGAACCGGTCGGAAACCTGGGTCAGCCCGAAGCGCCCGCCCGGCGTTCCGATATCGATCGCCAGAGGGCGCCCGCCCTCGACCGGAACGGTCAGGATGCCGGTGGCCGGATCATAGGGGCCGCCGGGATTGCCCGGTGCCGGGGTGACCGCCGCCAGCCTGCCGCCGGTCCCGGGGCCGGCATCGAACTGCAACAGGTATTCGCCGACCAGCGCATCGCCCGAGGATGAATCGCGGATCGTCAGGGTCCATTCGTTCGAGGCACCGCTGGCCGGCACAGTCGGCGTGAAGGCGAGGTTGAGGGTCTGCGAGGTGCCGAGATTGGCAAAGTATTCCACCGACATTTCCTGCCCCGGCGATTCGGCGCCGGCCTGGGTGGCGGTCGCCGGCAGGTTGATGCCCAGCCGCACCTCGGTCGTGGGGTTGGAGGCGAACTGGTTGACCTTGATGTTGACAGGCTGAAGGCCGGCGATGGTATCGCGCGGAAATGCCGGAACGCTGCCATCGGGGTCGGCCGGCCAGCCCAGCAGCACCATGCCCGATTCGGTGCGCAATGTGCCGTCGGCGTCGGGGCGGAAGGAACCGGTTGTCATCAGCATCAGCGGCAGGTTGCCGTTGTTGTTGTCCACCGCCACGCCTGCCGTCACCGGCAACATGCCGCGCCCGTTGATGGCAATGTCGGTGGGGTTGGATGTGGAGATGAGCGGGCCGCGTTCATCGATCAGCCGCGAGGTTGTGGCCCGGACACCGCCGGCCGAATAATTGCCGAGCGAGCCGCCGGCAACGACCACGGACTGAAAGTCGCTGCGCGCCCGCTTGTAGCCGTAGGTACCCGAATTGGCGATGTTGTCGGAGATGGTGGCGAGTCTGGCAGCATTCGCATTCAGCCCTGCCACACCCGCGTTCAGCGAAGAGGAAATGGTCATCCTGCGCCTTTCTGCTGCCTGGGACCGATCAGGTCGCAAGCTGTCAGGCAGGTTTTAAGATGCCCCTAACGGCGATGGCCCGACCGCAGCCGCAGGCTAGCGGAATCAGAAAGGCCCCCGCCGGAAACCGGCGGGGGCCCTTGCGCTCGCGCCGCCAGGGGCGCGAACCTGTCTTCCGGGCGATTACATCATGCCGCCCATGCCGCCCATGTCGGGCATTGCAGCGCCGCCCTTGTCCTCTTTCGGCTTCTCGGCCACCATCGCCTCGGTGGTGATCAGCAGACCGGCGACCGAAGCGGCATCCTGCAGCGCGGTGCGCACGACCTTGGCCGGATCGATCACGCCGAACTTGAACAGATCGCCGTATTCTTCGGTCTGGGCGTTGAAGCCGAACTTGGGATCGTCGCTTTCGCGGATCTTGCCGGCAACAACCGAACCGTCCACGCCGGCGTTCTCGGCGATCTGGCGCAGCGGCGCCTCAAGCGCCTTGCGCACGATGGTGATGCCGATGTCCTGATCGGCATTGGCGCCCTTCATGCCCTCAAGCGACTTGGCGCCCTGCACCAGGGCCACACCGCCGCCGACGACGATGCCTTCCTGCACCGCGGCGCGGGTGGCGTTGAGCGCGTCATCGACGCGATCCTT
>SKWP01000309.1 GCA_007128865.1 Paracoccaceae bacterium | reverse complement strand
GCGCCGTGCCGCAGAAGAGCTGATAGAATTCCGCCCCGCCGATCCGCGCCTCCCAGTCCCAGTAGGGCGATCGCAGGCCTGCGCCCCGTCCGGCTGCCCGGGCGCGCTCGGAAAACCATAGAAACCCCAGTCCCGGCGGGGTCATCAGACCCTTCTGGCTGGCGCCGAGCAGCACATCGACACCCCATGCGTCCATCCGCATCGGGTCGCAGCCGACCGAGGCAATGGCATCGACCATCAGCAACGCCGGGTGCCCGGCGGCGTCCAGCACCGCGCGGATTGCGGCGATGTCGCTGCGGGCACTGCTTGCGGTGTCCACATGGGTCACCATGACCGCACGCAACCGATGGCCCGCGTCAGCGCGCAAGGCAGCATCGAGCCGCGCCATGTCGCCGGCCGAACGGCGGCCGCAGTCCAGCGTTTCCACCTCGACCCCCATTGCACGGGCGACCTGCGCCCAGCCATGGCCGAAATGACCGGTCGCGAAGCAAAGCACCCGGTCGCCGGGGCTGAAGAGATTGGCAATCGCCGCCTCCCACATGGCATGGCCATTGCCGATGTATATCGCCACATGCGCATCGGTTCCGACCACCCGGCGCAGGTCGGGATAAAGCGTTGCCGTCATCGCGTGCAACGCGCCACCATAGATGTCGGGCGCCGGACGATGCATGGCCTGCAGCACCCGGTCGGGCACCACGCTGGGGCCGGGAATGGCACGATAGGGACGTCCGGCTGTGCCACGCATGGCCGCGCTCCGACTGGACCAGGGATCGCGCAGACCTAGGCCGATGCGGGCCGGCCGTCAATCGGGGCCGGCGCCTTGCCAGTCGGGGTGCAACCGGGCTATGGCGGGGCGCGTCGCGGGCTCGCCTGCGCCAGACCGAGCCGCAGGACCGCCTCGCCGTGACAGACCCCACCGCCGACGTTCCCAAGCCCGACGACCGATACACATCACGCCGGCTGATCCTGCGTCTGTGGCGCGGCTATCTGCGCCGGCACATGCCGATGATGGCGCTGGCGATGCTGTTCATGGTGATCGAGGGCAGCACGCTGGGTCTGCTCAGCTACATGCTGATGCCGCTCTTCGACAGGGTGTTCGTCGGCCAGGAGGCCGGCGCTGCCTGGTGGGTGGGCGGCATCATCCTGGCGCTGTTCCTGACCCGGGCGGTGACCCTGATGGCCAGCCGCACCATCCTGACCCGAGTGGCGCAGGTCAGCTCCACCGAAATGCAGGTCGATCTTGTCCGCCACCTGCTGACGCTGGACGCGCGCTTCTTCCAGCGCAACGCGCCGGGCTCGCTCATTGAACGCGTGCAGGGCGACACCGTTGCGGTGCAGGGGGTGTGGCGCACCATCGTCACCGGCGCCTCGCGCGATATCGTGGCGCTGGCGGGGCTGTTGACGGTGGCGCTGCTGATCGATGTGGTCTGGACGCTGGCAGCGCTCTTTGCGGTGCCGCTGCTGGTGGCACCGGTGGCGCTGGCGCAGCGCTACATCCGCCGCAAGACCGCCCAGATGCGCGAAGAGGCCGCGCTGCGCGCCACCCGGCTTGACGAGATCTTTCACGGCATCCTGCCAATCAAGCTCAACCGGATGGAAGAATACCAGACCGGGCGTTTCCGGAAGATCGTGGACCGCATCGTCCGCGCCGAGGTAAAGATCACCGTTTCCGGCACCTCGGTACCGGCAATGATCGACATCGTCTCGGGCCTGGGCTTCTTTCTGGTGGTGCTGCTGGGGGCCGCCGATATCGCCGCCGGCGACCGCAGCGTGGGCGAGTTCATGTCTTTCTTCACCGCCATGGCGCTGTGCTTCCAGCCGCTGCGCCGGCTCGGCCTGCTGACAGGGGCCTGGCAGACGGCGGCGGCAAGCCTCGAACGGCTCTACCGGCTGTTCGATACGCCGGCCGAAATCCTGCCCCCCGCCCGGCCCCGGCCGCCGCCCGCGGGCATGCCCGACATCGTGTTCGAGAACGTGCATTTCGCCTATGAGTCCGCACCGGTGCTGCGCGGCCTCGACTTCCGCGCCGAAGCCGGCCGGACAACCGCCCTGGTCGGCCCCTCCGGCGCGGGGAAAAGCACCGTCTTCGCGCTGCTCACCCGCCTGGAAGAGCCCCAGTCGGGCCGCATCACCCTGGGCGGCGTCGATGTGGCCGAGATGGCCTTTGCCGATCTGCGGGCAATGTTCTCGGCGGTCACCCAGGATGCGGCGCTGTTTGACGAAACCCTGCGCGAGAACATCCTTCTCGGCGGCAACGCACCTGCTCCGGACCGGCTTCAGGCGGTCCTCGACGCCGCCCGCGTGTCCGACTTCCTCCCCCGGCTGCCGCAGGGGCTCGATACCCGCGTCGGCCCGCGCGGCTCGGCGCTCTCCGGCGGCCAGCGCCAGCGCGTGGCCATCGCGCGCGCGCTGATGCGCGATGCACCCGTCCTGCTTCTGGACGAGGCGACATCGGCGCTCGACACCCGCTCCGAACAGCTTGTGCAGGCGGCACTCGACAGGCTTTCCCGCAACCGCACCACCCTGGTGATCGCCCACCGGCTTTCCACCGTGCGCAACGCCGACCGCATCCTGGTCATGGATCAGGGCCGCGTCGCCGCCGCCGGAACCCATGCCGAACTGCTGGCCGGCGGCGGGCTCTATGCCCAGCTGTGCAGGTTGCAATTCGACCGCGATCCCGAAAGCTGATACCGCAACACCCCCGGGCATGCCCGGCCGTCAGCAGTCGGCAAGCCAGCCGTCAGGCCGGGCCCGCCGTGACGCCCCATGGCCTTCATCCTTGGAGAAATATCCTCGGGGGGAACGCCCCGCAGGGGCGTCGGGGGGCAGACAGCCCCCCGCCCTTGCCGCGGGCGTTGTCGCCCGGTCAGCCCTGCAGCGGCTCCACGTCCAGCGCACCCTCGCGGCGGGCCTGCATGGCCAGAACTGCGGCATGGCTGGCCGCGGCGGTGGTGAAATAGGGAATACGGTCGTAAAGCGCCACGGCGCGGATCTCGCGGCTGTCCTCGATCGCCTGGGCGCCTTCGGTGGTGTTCATCACCAGCGCGATCTGGTCCGACTTCAGCAGGTCGACCACATGCGGGCGGCCCTCATAGACCTTGTTGACGGTCTCGCAGCGCACCCCCTGCCCTTCCAGCCATGCCGCGGTCCCGCGGGTGGCAACGATGACAAAGCCCAGATCCGACAGGATGCGCCCCGCCTCGGCCATCTGCGGCCCCTTGTCGGCATCGCGGATCGAGACAAACACCCGTCCCGATTCGGGCAGGCTGGTGCCGGCGCCGATCTGGGCCTTCAGGAACGCCCGGGCAAAGGACCGGTCCCAGCCCATGACCTCGCCGGTCGATCGCATCTCGGGGCCAAGCAGCGTGTCCACGCCCGGGAAGCGCGCAAAGGGCAGCACCGCCTCCTTGACCGAAAACCACGGCGTGGCGGCATCGGCCAGCGTCATCGGGTCGGCGATGGGCGCCAGTTCACCCGGCGGCAGATCGTTGCGGTGCGGGCCGCGGTGGGCGAAGCCGGTCAGCGGCTCGCCGGCCATGACCCGCGCCGCGATCGAGGCGATGGCGCTGTCGGTGGCCTTGGCCACAAAGGGCACCGTGCGGCTGGCGCGCGGGTTGACCTCGAGCACATAGATCGCGCCGTCCTTGACCGCGAACTGAACATTCATCAGCCCGACCACGTTCAGCCCCAGCGCCAGCGCACGGGTCTGGCGTTCGATCTCGGCCACGGTGTCGGCATCGAGGCTGTGCGGCGGCAGGCAGCAGGCGCTGTCGCCGGAATGCACGCCGGCTTCCTCGATATGCTGCATGATGCCGGCGACATGAACATTCGTTCCGTCCGATATCGCATCCACATCGACCTCGACGGCATTCGACAGATAGCCGTCCAGCAGCACCGGATTGCGCCCCGAAACCACCACCGCCTCGGTGATGTAGCGTTCCAGATGGGCATCGTCGCGCACGATCTCCATCGCCCGTCCGCCCAGCACATAGGAGGGCCGGATGACCAGCGGATATCCGACCTGTGCGGCGATGCGGAACGCCTCGGCCGGCGACCGCGCCACGCCGTTGACCGGCTGCTTCAACCCCAGCCGGTTCAGAAGCGCCTGAAACCGCTCGCGGTCCTCGGCCAGGTCGATGGCATCGGGCGAGGTTCCCAGGATCGGGATTCCCTCGGCGGCAAGGTCATTGGCCAGCTTCAGCGGCGTCTGGCCGCCGAACTGCACGATCACCCCGTGCAGGGTTCCGTTCTCCTGCTCCACCCGCAGGATTTCGAGCACATGCTCCAGCGTCAGCGGCTCGAAATAGAGCCGGTCCGAGGTGTCGTAGTCGGTGCTGACCGTCTCGGGGTTGCAGTTGATCATGATCGTCTCATAGCCCGCTTCGGTCAGCGCAAAGCAGGCATGGCAGCAGCAGTAATCGAACTCGATCCCCTGCCCGATCCGGTTCGGCCCGCCGCCGAGGATCACGACCTTCTTGCGGTCGCTGGGACGGGCCTCGCATTCCACCTCGCCCATCGCGGGCACCTCATAGGTGGAATACATATAGGGCGTCTGGGCCTCGAACTCGGCCGCGCAGGTGTCGATGCGCTTGAAGACTGCGTGCAGGCCCAGCGCCCGGCGCGCGCGGCGCACCTGGGCCTCATCGCGGCCGGTCAGCATGGCCAGCCGCGCATCGGTAAAGCCCATCATCTTGAGCCGCCGCAACCCCGCCGGATCGGCAGGCAGGCCCTCGGCGCGCACCACCGCCTCGGCATCGACGATCTCGCGGATGCGGGCCAGAAACCACGGATCGTATTCGGTTGCCGCGGCGATGTCGTCATCCGACAGGCCTTCGCGCATGGCCTGGGCGATCAGGCGCATCCGGTCGGGGGTGCGTGCCGACAGCGCCTTGACGATGGCGGCCTTGTCCGGCGCGCCGGGTATGGCGATCTCGTCAAAGCCGGTCAGCCCGGTTTCCATGCTGGCCAGCGCCTTCTGCACCGATTCGTGAAAGGTGCGGCCGATGGCCATCGCCTCGCCCACCGATTTCATCGCCGTGGTCAGTTCCGGAACCGCGCCGGGAAACTTCTCGAAGGCGAAACGCGGGATCTTGGTGACGACATAGTCGATGGACGGCTCGAAGGATGCCGGCGTGACCTTGGTGATGTCGTTGTCCAGCTCGTCGAGCGTGTAGCCGACCGCCAGCTTGGCGGCGATCTTGGCAATGGGAAAGCCCGTGGCCTTGGACGCCAGCGCCGAGGACCGCGACACCCGCGGGTTCATCTCGATCACCACCATGCGCCCGTCGGCGGGGTTGATTGCCCATTGCACGTTCGACCCGCCGGTTTCGACCCCGATCTCGCGCAGCACGGCAATCGAGCCGTTGCGCATGATCTGGTATTCCTTGTCGGTCAGGGTCAGCGCCGGCGCCACGGTGACGCTGTCGCCGGTGTGCACGCCCATCGGATCGACGTTTTCGATCGAACAGACGATGATGGCGTTGTCCGCGCGGTCGCGCACCACCTCCATCTCGAATTCCTTCCAGCCCAGAAGGGATTCGTCGATCAGGATCTGGCCCACCGGCGAGGCTTCGAGCCCGCGGCGGCACAGATGCTCGTAATCGTCGCGGTTGTAGGCAATGCCGCCGCCGGTGCCGCCCAGGGTAAAGGCCGGACGGATGATCGCCGGCAGGCCCACGGTTTCGATCGCTTCCATGGCCGTGGCCACGCCGGCGGCAATGTCGAAACGCCCGTCGGCCCGCTTTGGCGCCGAAACGATGGTGGCGCGCGGGTTTTCCAGCCCGATCCGGTCCATCGCCTCGCGAAAGAGCTTGCGGTCTTCGGCCATCTCGATGGCCTGACGGTTGGCGCCGATCAGTTCGACCCCGAATTTTTCCAGCACGCCCATGTCGGCAACCGCCAGCGCGGTGTTCAGCCCGGTCTGCCCGCCCATGGTCGGCAACAGCGCATCGGGGCGTTCGCGTTCGATGATCCGGGCCACCACCTCGGGCGTGATCGGTTCGATATAGGTGGCATCGGCCAGCCCCGGGTCGGTCATGATGGTGGCGGGGTTGGAGTTGACGAGGATGACGCGATACCCCTCCTCGCGCAGCGCCTTGCAGGCCTGAGCGCCGGAATAGTCGAACTCGCAGGCCTGCCCGATGACGATGGGCCCCGCACCGATGATCAGGATCGACGATATGTCGGTTCGCTTCGGCATCCGGGCCCCCATGTGCGCAAATTGGCGGGGTTATAGCCAAGCCGGTGGGGGGCGCAACCCCGGATCGCCCTGCCCCTTGCCGCAGCGCCGCGCAGCCGCCAGAATTCGCCGCCATGACCCGTGCCGCCGATAGCCGCAAACGGCGCCGCCTTCCCGGCCGCCAGCGCCTGCTGGGCGAATTCCTGCTGCTGTTCTGGATCGCCCCGGTCGGGGTGGCGGTTTTCCTGCCGCCGGCGGCGGTGGTGCCGGCGCTGGCCGTGTTCACCGCCCTCGGTATCGTGCTGTTGCAGGCAACGCCCGGCTTTTGCTGGCGCGGGTTGCTGCGCAATCCGCAGATCCCCGCATGGCCAGTACTGGCCCTGGCCGCGGCGACGCTGGCCGTTTCGGTGGCCATCGTCTGGCTGAGCCGCCCGGACGATCTGTTCTGGCTGGCGCGCGAACGGCCCGGATTGCTGCTGGCGGTCGTGCTGCTTTACCCGCTGCTTTCGGCCCTGCCGCAGGAACTGCTCTACCGCGTGCTTTTCTTTCGACGCTACCGGGTGCTGCTGCCGCGCGGCAATGCGGGGCTGGTTTTCAATGCCGCCGCGTTCAGCCTTGCCCACCTGCCGTTCTGGGACTGGACGGTCGCCGTGCTGAGCTTTGCCGGCGGGCTGGTGTTCGGCTGGGCCTACCACAGGCGCGGCAGCTTCCTGCTTGCGGTGGTTATGCACGCGCTGGCCGGGGCGATCGTGTTTGTGGCCGGCATGGGCGCGTTCTTTTATACCGGCATGGTCGAACGCCCGTTCTGAATGCCAAGGGCGCGCGACGCCGCGATTGCCGGGCACCCCGGCGCCGCTACCGGCGCAATCACCGCGAAAGGGTGTCACTGCGCGGCATGGGCCAGCGGGGCCGGACCGCTGTGCAGATAGTCGCGGGTCAGCGGCACCGCGTCCTGACGGTGGGCAAGCTGGATCTGGAACACGCATTGCCGGCCAAAGCGGAACGACTGTTCGCAGGCCACAAGATAGAATCGCCACATCCGGCAGAACCGCTCATCGTAGAGCGACCGTGCCCTGTCGATACGGGCCATGAAACGGTCATGCCAGTGGCGCAGGGTTTCGGCGTAATGCAGCCGCCACACCTCGATGTCGGTCTGGAACAGCCCCTGCCGCTCGACCGACGCCATCACCTCGGACAGCGACGGCACATAGCCGCCGGGAAAGATGTAGCGCGCGATCCACGGATTGGTGGACCCCGGCGGCGCCGCGCGCCCGATGGTATGGATCAGCGCCACGCCATCCGGCTCCAGCCGTTCGGAAAGGGTACGGAAATAGGCGCCGAACTGCGGCGCCCCCACATGCTCGAACATGCCGACCGAAACGATGCGGTCGAAACGGCCCTCCAGCGAACGATAGTCGCACAGCCGGAAATCCACCCGGTCAGCCAGCCCTTCGGCCATGGCGCGGGCGGTGGCATGGCGGTGCTGTTCCTCGGACAGGGTGACACCCAGCACCCGCGCCCCGTGGTCGCGTGCCAGCGTCAGCGCCAGCCCGCCCCAGCCGCAGCCGATATCCAGCACCCGCATGTCGCGATCAAGGCACAGCTTGGCGGCGATATGGGCCTTCTTGGCGGCCTGCGCCTGATCCAGCGTCATGCCCGGCCGGGCGAAATAGGCGCAGGAATACTGCCGGTCAGCGTCGAGAAACAGGTCGTACAGCGCGCCGGACAGGTCGTAATGACGGGCCACATTGGCGCGGGCCCGGCCAGCAGGGTTGTACTGCTGCAAGGCGCGGAAGGCATCGCGCAGCCGCACCGCCAGGCGATGCATCAGGTCGCGGTGGTCGCGGGAAAGATTGCGGATGGCCAGTTCCAGCAGCCCGTGCAGGTCATCCCCCTCGATCGCCAGATCGCCATCGACATAGCCCTCGCCCAGGGCCAGTTCGGGGTTGCGCACCAGCCGCGCAACCAGCGCCGGGTCGCGGATGTGCAACCCGGCCCGGGGCGCCCCGCCATCACCGAATTCCGCCTGCGTTCCGTCCGGAAACCGGACCGTCAGGCTGCCGCGCCGCACATAGCCATCCAGCGTCCGGCGCAAAAGGGACTTCCACATGACATGCCCTCCCGCGGCTTGCGCCCGTCCCGGCCTGTCCGATCCTGCCCTGTCTGTTGCTGTTGCCCGATGCCGCCCGGCACCGCCGCCCGTGCCCGTTTCATTATCATATCCGGCGTTCCGGTCAAAGCCCGGCACCGGGAAAGCGCTGCCGCGGCCTTGACATCGGGGCCGCGCGGGCGCATCTGCCCCCTGTCGGCCATCCCTGCCGCGTGAGCAGGCAGCGCCCCGTATCGTCCCCGAGCAGGACCACAGGCGCCAAAGGATGAACGCCGAACCGGCAGCGGGCCATTGTGCCCGACCGGACCGATGAGGTTCCCACCGTCACGCAATGGGGGCTGGCCGCACCGGGGCATCCGCCCCGGTCTGTGCGGCTCGCAACGCAATAGCCCTGCCTTGTGGCGGGGCATCCCCTGCGGGCATCTGCCCGCCGAAAGGACACGACTTGAACGATTTTTCCGCCCTCGGCCTGAACCCCGCGCTTGTTGCCGCGGTCGCCGCACAGGGCTATGACCACCCGACCCCGATCCAGCAGCAGGCAATCCCGCATCTGCTGAAGGGACGCGACCTGATGGGGCTGGCCCGTACCGGCACCGGCAAGACTGCCGCCTTCGGGCTGCCCCTGCTGCACGGCCTTGCGGGGCAGCGCCGCCCGGCGCCCGGCCATGTGCGCGCGCTGATCCTGGCGCCCACCCGCGAACTCGTCGCCCAGATTGCCGAGGCGCTGCGCGCGCTTTCCAGCGGCATGCCGCTGCGCATCGTCACCGTCACCGGCGGGGCATCGCTGAACCGGCAAGCCTCGGCGCTGGCGCGCGGCACCGACATCCTCGTGGCCACACCCGGCCGGCTGCTCGATTTGCTGGAGCGTCGCGCGCTGAGCCTGTCCGAAACCCGCCAGCTGGTGCTGGACGAGGCCGACCAGATGCTCGACATGGGCTTCATCCACGCGCTGCGGCGCATTGCCCGGCTGCTGCCTTCGGCACGCCAGACATTGCTGTTCTCGGCCACCATGCCCCCGGCCATGGAAGAGCTGTCGCGCGCCTTCCTGACCGATCCGGTCAAGGTGCAGGTGGCCCCGCCGGGCGCGCCGGCCGAAGGTGTCCGCCAGGCTGTGCATTTCGTCAACCAGGGCGACAAGGCGCGGCTGCTGGAACGGCTGCTCGATGCCCATCGCGAAGAACTGGCGCTGGTGTTCGTGCGCACCAAGCACGGCGCCGACAAGCTGGCGCGGCTGCTGGAAAGCTGGGGATTTGCCGTCGCCGCGATCCACGGCAACCGCAGCCAGGGCCAGCGGGACCGGGCATTGGCGGCCTTCCGGACCGGGCAGTTGCGGGTGCTGGTGGCCACCGATGTGGCAGCGCGCGGGCTTGATATTCCGGCCGTGCGGCATGTCTACAACGTCGATTTGCCGACGGTTCCGGAAACCTATGTCCACCGGATCGGCCGCACCGCGCGGGCCGGCGCCGACGGACAGGCAATTGCCTTTTGCGCCCCGGCCGAGGCCGATGCCCTGCGCGCCATCGAAAAGCTGCTGGGCAAGCCCCTGCCGGTGCTGGGTGGCGAAGCGCCGGCCGCGCCTGTCCGGTCACCGCAGACCAAGAAACAGGCGGCGCGCCCGCCTTCTCGCAGCCGTGCCCGGCGCCCAGCCGGCCAACGCCGTCGGGCAGCAGCCTGACACGCGAGCGGTTTGATCCGCGCAGGCGGCCAATGGCCTGATGCGACATCCGGTTGGCCGAGGAATTCGGCCACCGGTCTTTCCCGGCCCTTGCCTTGCGAACCCTGCCAACAGGTCCGGTATCAGACGTCTTCGATGGCCAGTGCCACGGGGTCGCCGACCAGGACGCCGGTGGAAGAAAAGCGCGAAGCGGCATCCTCGATCGCGTCCTGGGTGGTGGCGTGGGTGACGATCAGCACCGGGGCAAACGGGTCGGCATGGCCGTACTGGCGCATCCGGTCGATGGAGACCCCGGATTCGCCAAGCGCGTGCGCGACCTTGGCCAGGGCGCCCGGCTTGTCGATCAGCGTCATGCGCAGGTACCACGGGGTTGGTGCCGCGGTCCGCGCGGGCTGTGCCCGTGCGAGGCCGGCAGCGGGCTGACCAAAGGTCGAAAGCCGGGTGCCGCGGGCGATGTCGATCACATCGGCCATCACCGCCGAGGCGGTCGGGCCAGAGCCGGCACCGGCCCCCCGCAGCACGATGCGCCCGACCGCGTCGCCTTCCAGCATCACCATGTTGGTGGCACCGGGAAGCTGTGCAAGCGGGCTGTCGACAGGCACCAGACAGGGCGCCATGCGCTGTTCGAGCCCGCGACCGGTCATCTGCGCGATACCCAGAAGCTTGATGCGATAGCCCATGTCGGCGGCATGGCGGATATCCTCGATCGATACCCGCTCGATCCCCTGCAACTCGACCGCTTCGAAATCGACACGGGTGCCAAAGCCGATCGCCGCGAGCAGCGCAAGCTTGTGGCCGGCATCGATGCCGCCGACATCGAGGGTCGGATCGGCTTCGAGGTAGCCGAGCTTTTCAGCTTCCGAAAACACCGTCTCATAGGCAAGGCCGGCGCTTTCCATGCGGGTCAGGATATAGTTGCAGGTGCCGTTCATCACCCCGACGATCCGCGTCACGGCGTTGCCGGCCAGCCCTTCGGTCAGCGCCTTGACAACCGGGATGCCGCCGGCAACCGCGGCCTCGAAGCGCAACACCCGCCCGGCGGCCTCGGCGGCCTCGGCAAGCCCCTGGCCATGCAGCGCCAGCATCGCCTTGTTGGCGGTGACCACATCCTTGCCCGCGGCGATGGCCGCCTCGGTCGCATCGCGGGCAATGCCGTCGGCGCCGCCGACAAGCTCGACCAGCACATCCACATCCGGCCGCCGGGCCAGCGCCGCGGCGTCGTCTTCCCAGGCATAGCCCGAGACATCGACATCGCGGTTGCGGCTGCGGTCGCGGGCCGAAACCGCGGTGATCTCGATCGCGCGGCCGCAGCGGCGTTCGATCAGCGCGGCGTGGGTCTGGACGATCCTGACCACGCCGGTCCCGACGGTCCCCAGACCGGCAATGCCAAGGCGCAGCGGTGCAGGGCGTGGCGGTGTGGTCATGGGCAATCTCCGGCGCGATGGTGGACCGATTGGAACGGACGCGGCCGGGGCTCCGGCGCGCCTGCCTGTTAGCCTGTCGCAACCGGGCTTGCAACGCGCTGGCCCGCGCGCAAATCAACCTGCATGCACATGGCGTGGCCGGGTTGCCACCGCAGCGCCGGGCTGTCGCGTCAATTGCCTCCGGAAGCCTGGCGCAGGGCGTCGCCGCGGCGGCGCAGCGCATCGGCACGGGCGGCAAGCCCCGCTTCGGCGTCGGCATCGATACGCCCCTCTGCGGCCTGTGCGGCAAGCCCCTCGACAGGCACAAGGCGCGGTTCCGGGGCCGTTGCCGGGCGCGACAGCGCCACCGCCGGGGCGCCGGCCTCGGGGAAGGGTGCGCAACCGGCCAGCACCGCCAGCGCCGCGGCGGTG
>SKWP01000193.1 GCA_007128865.1 Paracoccaceae bacterium | reverse complement strand
GTGCCGCAGCCGGCAGCCCAGGGCAATGCGCGCACCGCGGTCCTGCTGGACCTCGACGGCGCCGTGAGCCCGGCCACGGCCGACTATCTGATCCGCGGCATCGATGCTGCGGCGGAAGAGGGCGCGGCGCTGGTGATCATCCGCATGGACACCCCCGGCGGGCTGGAAACCTCGATGCGCGACATCATCCGCGCCATTCTTGCCTCGCCGGTGCCGGTGGCGACCCATGTCGCGCCGTCGGGCGCCCGTGCGGCGAGTGCGGGCACCTATATCCTCTATGCCAGCCATGTTGCGGCCATGGCGCCGTCGACGACGCTGGGCGCGGCGACGCCGGTGGCGATCGGCGGCGGCGGGCTGCCCTTTGGCGGTGGGGAAGACGAGGCCGAGGAAGGCGAACGCCCCGCCCGGCCGGCAGATGCGGCCGCGATGAAGGCCATCAACGATGCCGTGGCCCATATTCGCGGGCTTGCCGAACTGCGCGGCCGCAATGCCGACTGGGCCGAAAAGGCGGTACGCGAGGCGGCGACGCTGACCGCCTCGGCGGCGGTGGAGGAAAACGTCGCCGATTTCATCGCCCGCGACACGGCCGAGCTGCTGGCGCTTGCCCACGGGCGCAGCGTGACCGCGGCGGATGTTGAAATTGTGCTGGATACCGAAACCCTGCAGGTGATCGATCGCGCCCCGGACTGGCGTACCAAACTGCTGGCAGTAATCACAAATCCCAATGTGGCGGTGCTGCTGATGGTGCTGGGGTTTTATGGCCTGTTGTTCGAATTCTACAATCCCGGTGTGCTGGTTCCGGGCACCGTCGGGGCCATCAGCCTGCTGACGGGGATGTTCGCCCTGTCGATCCTTCCGTTCAGCTATGCGGGGCTGGCGCTGATCGCGCTGGGGCTGGCGCTGGTGCTGGCCGAGGCGTTTTCGCCCTCCTTCGGGATTCTCGGCATCGGCGGGACGGTGGCGATCGTGCTGGGCGCGGTGCTGCTGTTCGATTCCGATGTGCCGGGGCTCGAGATGTCATGGCCGGCCATCGGGGCGCTGGCGGTGGCAAGCCTTGCGTTCTCGCTGCTGGTGGCGCGGCTGGCCATGGTGTCGCACCGCCGCAAGGTTACCACCGGCGCCGAAGAGATGATCGGCGCCCGCGCCCGGGTGCTGGACTGGGACGGCAGCGCCGGCCATGTCTTTGTTCACGGCGAACGCTGGCAGGCGCGCGGCGATGGCACGGGGCTTGTGCCCGGACAGATGGTGGAGGTGACACGGGTCGACGGGCTTGTGCTGATGGTTGCAGCGCGCGACGCAAACGGAACCGGGGCTGCGACGGGCTGATCCGCCCCGCGCCGCCCGATACAGGAGGCCGCACTCATGGATGTTTTCGCGATGTTCGGAGACCTGATTTTCTATATTGTGCTGATCTTTCTGATCCTGAGCTTCCTTGCCTCGGCGATCAAGATCCTGCGCGAATACGAACGCGGCGTGGTTTTCACGCTGGGCCGGTTCTCATCGGTCAAGGGGCCGGGGCTGATCATCATCATCCCCTATATCCAGCAGATGGTGCGGGTCGATCTGCGCGTGCGTGTGCTCGATGTGCCCAGCCAGGACGTGATCAGCCGTGACAACGTGTCGGTGCGTGTCAATGCGGTGGTCTATTACCGTGTGGTCGATCCGGAAAAGGCCACGATCCAGGTCGAGAACTTCATGCAGGCCACCAGCGAGCTGTCGCAGACCACGCTGCGGTCGGTGCTGGGCAAGCACGAACTCGACGAGATGCTGGCCGAGCGCGACAAGCTCAACAACGACATCCAGGAACTGCTTGACGCCCAGACCGACGCCTGGGGCATCAAGGTTGCCAATGTCGAGATCAAGCATGTGGACATCAACGAAAGCATGATCCGCGCCATCGCACGGCAGGCCGAGGCCGAACGCGAACGCCGGGCCAAGGTGATCAACGCCGAGGGCGAACAGCAGGCGGCGCAGAAGCTGTTCGAGGCCGCCCAGATCCTCGGGCAGGATCCGGGCGCGATGCAGCTGCGCTATCTTTCGACCCTGACAACCATCGGCAACGAAAAGAATTCGACCATCGTCTTTCCCTTCCCGATCGAACTGACGACATTCATGCAGGGCCTTGCCGACGCCGGCGGGCGCAAGGCCTGAGGCCCCGCACCCGCATGTCCGGTGCTTCGGGGTGGCAGGAAGAGCTTGATGCCAGCGGGCTGATCTGCCCGCTTCCGGTCCTGCGGGCCCGCAAGCGGCTGCTGGGCATGGCGCCGGGGTCGGTACTGCGGTTGCTGGTCACCGACCCTGCGGCGGCGGTGGATGTGCCGCATTTCTGTACCGAGGCCGGGCACGCGCTGGTCGCCACCGCGCCGGCAGGCGATGCCACCGCCTATCTGATCCGGCGCGGCTGAGGGCGCGGTCCGCCCGCACGGGTTTCGAGTTACTCCTGCCGCCCCGCGCCGAAGCGCAGCGCGGCCTTGTAGGCGTGGGGCATCAGATCGGTCAGGGGCACCAGCCGGTAGCCGCCGGCTTCGGGCAGGGCGACCCGTGCGGAGGGGGCGAAATCGGCCAGGGTTTCGCGGCAACGGCTGCAGGGCGGCACGATTTCGCCAGCCCGGTTGACGGCCAGACAGGCCGTTATCGCCACTGCGGGGGCGTCGAGCAGCGCCCGGCCGATTGCCACCGGCTCGGCGCAGATCGAGGCCCAGCCCAGCGCCGATTCCAGACTTATGCCGAGAAAGTGGCGCCCGTCGGCGGTGATGACGGCTGCGGCAACGTGGTGGCGGCGTTCGGCGCCGCGGGCGGCAATCACTGCCCGAACGGCGGCAAGCGCGCGGTCGACAGCCGCGCGATCAACCGGCGGCGCGGCGGCTTGCGGGGCAGGGGGGCCGGGATGGGGAGTCATCGGTGGCAACGGGGGCGCCGGGGCGGTTGGACATGGGGTTGCGCGAACGGTGCGCACCAGTCTACTGCCGGCGCGGCGACAGGCAAGGGCCGCCGTCAGAACCGCGGGGCGTGGTGCAGGATCACCGGGATCACCAGATCTTCCTCGTCCAGCAGATGGCGGTCCAGAAACCGGCCGAAGCCGTCAAGCTGGCGGTGCAGCGCCCCGGCCGCATCGCGTGCCGGCCCGGCCGGCCCCGCCGGCGCGGTGCCTGTGGCCTGCACCGCAGCC
>SKWP01000320.1 GCA_007128865.1 Paracoccaceae bacterium | reverse complement strand
GCAACCGGCCGGCGCGAGGCCTATTGGGATGGCGGCTATGCCGGCAATCCGGCGCTGTTTCCCCTGTTCGCGCCCGATCTGCCCGACGATATCCTGGTGGTGTCGATCAACCCGCTGTGGCGCGACGAACTGCCCGTCACCCCGCAGGAGATCCAGAACCGGATCAACGAGATCAGCTTCAATTCGTCGCTTCTGCGCGAATTGCGGGCGATCAATTTCGTCAAGGAACTGATCGCCGAAGGCCGGGTGCCGCGCGGCGCCATGAAGGACGTGCTGCTGCACCTGATCGCCGATGACGAAACCATGACGGCGCTTTAGGTGCGCAGCAAGGTGCGCGCCACGCCGATGCTGCTGCACGAGCTGTTCGTGGCCGGGCGCAAGGCGGCAGACGGTTTCCTTGCCAGCCACCGCGACGCCATCGGTACCCGCTCCAGCATCGATCCGGCGCGGTTCTACGGCTGATGCCAAATCCGGTTGACCCGTTTGCAGGCGGTCGGCATCGCCCCGCCTGTGCCTCTTTCGCGGCAATCGCGCGGGATTGAGGCGCGCGAGGAACGCCGTCAGCCGTGGTGCACGATCAGCAGCGCACGCGCGACACCGCCGGGGGCGCCGATGGCATGGGGCCGGTCGGCGGGATAGCGGGCGGTGTCGCCCGGGGCGAGTTCGGCGCTGTCTGCGCCCGAACGCACCGAAAGGCTGCCCTCGATCACCGTCAGATGTTCGCGGCAGCCGGGGCCGTGGGGGTCGCTTTCCAGCAGCCCGCCGGCGGCGAAGGCCAGTTCATAGACCTCATGGCGACCGGCCGATTCGGGCGGGCTGAGGATGCGGATGCGCACACCGTTTCCGCGCCCGTCGATCAACGGGGCATCGTCGGCGCGGATAAGCTCGATGGCCGGCGCGGCGCGGTCGGCGACCAGCCCGGCGAAATCGAGCTGCAGGGCCCGAGTCAGGTTCCACAGCGTGGCCACCGTGGGGCTCGATTCGCCGCGTTCGATCTGGCTGACCATCGACCGGCTGACGCCGGAAAGCCGCGCCACCGCATCGAGGCTCAGGCCCCGCGCCTGCCGTGCCTGGCGCAGGCTGGCGGCAAGGCGGTCGTGGATTTCGTGGTTGCGTCCCATCGGCGCAGGTGATCTGCCGGGCTGCGGGTTGTCAACCGGGCCCGCGCCGGGATGCCTCCGCGGGCAGGGCCGCCATCGCCATGCGCAGCCGGCCGCCGGCTGCCTGCAGGGCGGCGACTGCGGCATCCGGCGCCATCCCCAGCGCCACCAGAACCGCGGGCTTGATCCGCCCCCCTGCGGCCTCCAGCGCCGCGGCCGCCACCGCATCCTCCACCCCGGCGATGCGCGCGACCATGGCCCGCGCGCGGCTGCGCAGCTTGGCATTGAGCGGGCGCATGTCCACCATCAGCCCGTCATGCACCCGCCCCAGCGCGATCATCAGCTGGGTGGAGAACAGCGCCAGCACCGCCTTCTGCGCCAGCCCCGCCTTCATCCGGGTCGAGCCGGCCACCGGCTCGGCGCCGGTGGAAACCAGCACCGGATGTTCGGCCGCCGCCAGCAGCGGGCTGCCGGCCGCACAGGCGATGCCGACCGTCAGCGCCCCGGCGTCGCGGGCGGCCCCGGTCGCGGCAAGGGTAAAGGGCGTGCGCCCGCTGGCGGCCAGCGCCAGCACCACATCGGCGGGGCCGATCCCGGCGGCGGCAACCTGTGCGCGGGCGTCCGCGGCGTCGTCCTCGGCCCCTTCGGCGGCGTGCAGCAGCGCCGCCTCGCCGCCGGCGATCAGATATGCAAGGCGCGCTGACGGCCAGTCAAAGGTCGGCCCCAGTTCGGCACCATCCTGCACCGCGGCACGGATCGAACTGCCGGCGCCGGCATAGACGATGCGGCCTTCGCCACCCTGTAACCGCCCGGCCGCCGCCTCGACCGCCGTTGCCAGCGCCGGCAGCGCCGGTCCAACCGCGGCCACCGCGGCAAGCTGGCCTTCCCATATCGCCGCAAGCCCCGCGGCGGCCGGCCAGCGGTCGATGGCGCCGTAGCGGGGGTCGGCGGCTTCGGTCATGGCGGTCTCCCGGGTTCCTGCGGTTGCAACAGCTAGGGCACCGGCCGGCGGCGGCGTCAAGTCCGGCGCTGTCGTGCGCGCCCGGTTATGGTATCTGTCCGGTGCCAACCCCGGCAGGAGCCCCGCAATGACAGACATCTACCGCGCATCGCGCCTGTTCGACGGCCAGGCGATGCACGACGCCGCGGCGCTGGTCGTGACGGCCGGCCAGGTCGCGGCGGTGCTGCCGGCGGACGCGGTGTTGCCGGCCGGGGCGCGGCTGCATGATCTGGGGCAGGGCACGCTGGTGCCGGGGTTTGTCGACCTGCAGGTCAATGGCGGCGGCGGCGCGATGGTGGGGCCGGAAACCGATGCCACGGCGCTTGCCGCGCTTTGCGCGGTGCATGCGCGGCTTGGCGCGACGGGCATCCTGCCGACGCTGATCTCGGACCACCCCGCGGTCACACGCCGGGTGATCGACGCCGGCATCGCCGCGGCAGGTGATGGCGTGCCCGGGTTTCTGGGCCTGCATCTGGAAGGGCCGCATCTGGACACCGAGCGCGCCGGCGCCCATGATCCGGCGCGATTGCGGCCGATGACCGACGATGACCTGCGGCTTTACGAAGGCGCCGCCGGGGCTTTGCCGGTGCTGATGCTCACCGTGGCGCCCGAGGCGGCAACGCCCGCACAGATCGCCCGGCTGGCGCGGGCTGGCGTGGTTGTCAGCCTCGGACACAGCGCCTGCGACGAGGCTGCGGCACGGGCGGCGATTGCCGCGGGCGCAAGGGCCGTCACGCATCTTTTCAACGCCATGGCCCCGGTTTCGGCCCGTGCGCCGGGGCTGGCGGGTGTTGCGCTCGACGCGCCCGTGGCCTGTGGCATCATCGCCGACGGCATCCATGTGGCCGAAACGCTGCTGCGGCTGACGCTGGCGGCAAAGCCTGCGGACGGGCTGTTTCTGGTGTCCGACGCGATGGCGGTTGCGGGCAGCGACGCGCGGGAATTCCGCCTGAACGGCCGCAGCATCCGCCGCGCGGCGGGGCGCCTGACGCTGGAGGGCGACCGGCTTGCCGGCGCCGATCTGACGCTGCCGCAGGCTGTGGCGCGGATGGTGGCGGCCGGCGCGCCGCTGCCGCGGGCGCTG
>SKWP01000479.1 GCA_007128865.1 Paracoccaceae bacterium | reverse complement strand
CGGATCATCTCGTCCATCCGTTCGACCGCGATCTGCCAGCCGGGCTTGAGTTCGACCGTATACCCCTCGGCCCGGAAGCCCGAGATGAACTGCGGGTTGTAGGGTTCCACCTCGCCCATGTGCCAGGGTTCCAGCGCGCGGACATAGCGGCGCGGCAGGCTTTGGGCGGCCATCACCAGCAGGTTGTCGAACCGACGCGCGACCCGGCCCGACACGCGGGTCCAGCGGATGCGCCGCCGCCGGTTCCGGCCAGATCCGGTGTAGTAATAGGTCCCCCGCTCGCCGGTATAGCGGCTGTCGGTATCGGCGTCGAAACACCAGTAGGGCACATAGATGCCGTTGAAGCGGTTGTCGCGCCGGGCATAGTTGCGCAGCCCGTTGGGGGCGAACCACAGGCCCTTGAGCCATTTGGTGAAGGCTTCCTTGGCGTCATCCTCGCGCAATCGGAAGGGCAGCACGCCTTGTGGCTTGATGTGCCGGTGGGTGCCGGTGTCGGTCACCACCGGGGTGGCGCAGAACGGGCATTCGGCGGAATGGACCGCCGCATCGAACTCCACCTGTGCGCCGCAGTTGGTGCAGTTCAGCACCCGCGTCTCCTCAACCTCGGCGGTGGATTCCGGGGTGGGGGCGGCGAGGGCTTCGCGCAGGTCGTGGGTGGCCAGCGCCAGCGCGCGGGATTCCTCGCAGGCGCCGGGGATGTCCTGCTCATGGCCGCAATACATGCAGGTCATGGCGGTCTGGCCCGGCGCATAGCGCAGGTTGGCCCCGCACTGGGCGCAGGGGAAGCGATATTCGCTGCCGCCTGCGCCTTCGGCGCCGCTGTCGGGGTCGGTTTCGGCCGTGCTCATGATCGCCGCACCCGCCTCAACCGACCGGCGGCGGCGGCGGGGGCGGCGGCGGCATCGCGCCGAAGATGCGCGAAAGCGCGGTTTCGCCGGCCTTCTGCCAGCCCGACTGCCCTTCGGTCCAGACCAGCGTGTCGCGGGTCAGGCTGCCGTCGCGGGCCATCGCCGACAGGTCGGCTTCGGTGAACGGGCCGCGGGTCTGGCCGTTCTCGGCGATGTGCCAGGCGGTCGCGGGTGGCGGCGGGGGGGGTGCCGCCGGCGCGGCGGTGGCGGGCTGCTGCCCCGCGGCGGCCTGCTGGTTGGCCATCTGCCCGGCCATCGCCATGCCCATGCCCATGCCCATCCCGGCACCCAGCCCCGCGCCCATGCCGCCGCCTTCGGTGCTGGCGGCGGTGCGCATCGCCTCGGCGGTGGCGAACTGGGTATACTTGTTCAGATCGCCCACGATCCCCATCGAGGTGCGCCGGTCGAGCGCCGCCTCGACCTCCTTGGGAAGCGAGATGTTCTCGATATAGAACTCGGGCATCGCCAGCCCGTATTCGGTCAGCGTCGGCTCGATCGCCTCGGTGATGATCGTGCTCAGCTCGCGGGTATTGGCGGCCATGTCCAGCACCGGAATGCCGCTGGCCGCCACCGCGCGGCTGAACTTCTGCACCACGATGTTGCGGATCTGGGTGGCGATCTCGTCCTGGGTGAAGTGGCCGTCGGTGCCGACGACCTCCTTCATGAACACTGCGGCGTCGGCTACCCGGACGGTATAGCTGCCGAAGGCCCGCACCCGCGTCGGCCCGAACTCCGGGTCACGCAGCATCACCGGGTTCTGGGTGCCCCATTTCAGGTTCGGGAATCGACGGGTGTTGACGAAGTAAATCTCGGACTTGAAGGGCGAGTTGAAGCCGTGGCTCCAGTGCTGGAGCGTGGTCAGGATCGGCATGTTGTTGGTCTCGAGCATGTACATGCCCGGCTCGAACACATCCGCGAGCTGGCCTTCATGCACGAACACCGCCACCTGGCTGGCGCGCACGGTCAGCTTGGCGCCGTACTTGATCTCGTTGCCGTAACGCTCGAACCGCCAGACCATCGTGTCGCGACTGTCGTCGGTCCATTCGATGACGTCGATGAACTGGCCTTTGATGAATTTCAGAACCATGGCGTGGCCTCCTCGGGGTCCGGTCTGGCAATGGTCAAGTTTCGCCGCCCATCAGCTCGGACGCAAGCCGTCTGATGATCGGGCGGGCCTCGGGCGCGCGCATGCCGGGGCGCAGGCGCTGGTCGTAGAGCATCCGCAGCAGCAATTCGTCGTGCCGCGTCAGCAGCGCGAACTCCTGCGTGTCGTTGAAGATCGACGGGCGCGCCTGCGGGCTGTCGTTGGGCAGGCCCAGCCCCTGCGCCAGTTCCTCATGATAGCACGACAGCCGCGTCAGGTCCGGCAGTTCGGCCCGGATCACCGCCAGCGCGCCGGAATAGACGTGGCTGTCGCCCCGCGCGAAGGCCAGTACGAGGCAGGACACGCCCAGCGGCAGGTCGGTGACCAGCCGGACCGAGCCTTCGTCAATCCCGGGCACCAGCGCGCGCAGGGTGGCGGCGCTGGCGCGGCGTTCATCCTCGTTCAGGACAAGGATGTGGAAGTTCGCCACATCGCGCGCAGCCTGCGGCGCCAGCATCGACACCGGGTGCCGGGTCAGACGGCCCAGCCGGGTGGCATAGGCCGCAACATCGCGGGTGTCGCGGGCACGCACGGACTGGGGCACGCTGTCGCCGAACTCCAGCCGCATGCGCACCGGCGCCTCCCAGCGGCGCAGGGCGCTGGGCACTGGGCCGGGGACCAGACGGCCACCGACATCCGCGTATTCGTCAAACAGCGCGATGCGTTCGAAGTTTGCGGCCAGCGTCGTGGCGTTGAAGGGCGCATCCGCCCCGCCGCCATCGGTGCGCATGAAGCCGCGCGCGCGCAAGGATGCCTCCTGCCGGGCGAAATGGGCAGCCACGGCACGGCTGGCCTGGGACACGGTGGGCGGCGCCACAGCGGCGGCCGGCCCGACCGGAGGGCCGGCGGCGGGCGGAGGCGCGGGCATCATGCAGCCCGACAGGGCCACCAAGGCCAGCCCCGCACCCCCGCCCCGCAGGATCGCGCCCACCCGGCCCATGCGTGCGTCAGTCGGCCGTCGTGGCCGCGTCGGCCCGTGCCCGGGCCGAGGCAAGCGTGTCGCGCAGTTCAGCCTCCATCTTGGTCAGTTCCTCCTCGGCGGCGGCGCGGCGGGCCTTGCCTTCATCGGCGATCTGCAGGCTTTCCTGTATGGTGGCGATCAGCGTGTCGTTGGCCTTCTTCACCGCATCGAT
>SKWP01000388.1 GCA_007128865.1 Paracoccaceae bacterium | reverse complement strand
GCACCCCCAGCCGCGCCGCCATCGCCATCAGCGGCGCCACCAGCTCGGACCCCGGCACCAGCTTAACCGGCCGGCCGGCCAGCCGTCGCAGCGCCGCCACCGGCCAGCCGTCGGCAACCACATGGCTGTGGCGCAAATAGGCATCGCGAAAGGCGGCATCCTCGCGCAGCTTGACCAGATGATCGAGGTTCAGCGTTGCCACCGAAAACCCCTCGCCGGTGGCGAGCCGGTCTTCCAGCACGGCCAGCAACTCCGCCCGGGTGGCGGTGTTGACCAGCCCCAGCATCTCGCGTCCATGCCCCATGCCCGTGCCTTCGGTCCTGCCCTTGTGATGTAGGTTGTACCACTGCCGGTCTTTGTGTCCATCTCATGGTCACTACCGGGCGTTTTGTCCATCGTTATGGCGGCGACAGGCTTGCCGGCTTGCGAGCAGACCGCCATTGGTCCAGAAAGCCGGCAACCGGAGGACGGCGCGACCGCGGAAAGGCGGCCCGGGTCAGCGCATGTCCGGTCCGGATCGCGGCAGGCAGGACAGGGAAGGCGATGGATATCGAAGCCGCGGCCGTGATTGCGACCTTTCGACAGCCTTGTAGCGTTGCCGGCCCTTGGCGGATGGATCCGGTGAGCGAGAGCCGTGGAGACCGCCCCGATCGACAACCGCGGCACGACCCTGGCGCCTGGCCTTGTGCTCATGGCCCGTCGGCTGCGCCGGTGCGCCGTTCTTGCCGTCCTGTCCGCTGGAGATGGAGAGAGATCTAGATGTGCGGTCTTGTCGGTTATCTTGCGCCGTCTGGTTGCGCACCGGAGGCGATGCGGGCGCGGGTTCGCGCCATGGCCGCTCCGATCATCCATCGCGGTCCCAATTCGAGCGGTGACTGGATCGATGTCGAGGCGGGCATTGCGCTTGCGCACCGCCGTCTCGCCATTGTCGATCTTTCCGCGGCCGGGCACCAGCCGATGGTATCGGAATCCGGACGCTTCGTGATCAGCTTCAACGGAGAAATCTACAATCATGCCGATCTGCGCGCCGAACTCGGGGCCGGCGGCAGGATGCCCGCATGGCGCGGCCATTCCGATACCGAAACGCTGCTGGCCGGGTTCGATGCCTGGGGCGTGATCCCGACGATCAGGCGTGCGGTGGGGATGTTTGCCCTTGCGCTGTGGGATCGCCGGGACCGGAACCTTACGCTGATCCGTGACCGGCTCGGCGAAAAACCGCTCTACTACGGCTGGCAGGGAACCGGTCCGACGCGTGTCTTCGTCTTTGGTTCGGAACTTAAGGGGCTCGCGGCACATCCGGATTTCGAAGGACGCATCCGGCGGGATGTTCTGCCCGAACTGCTCCGTCACGGCCATGTCGGCGCGGACCGGTCGATCCATGAGGGAATCTTCAAGGTGCGGCCGGGCGAGATGCTCACGCTCTCTCTCGCGCAGCCCGAGCCGAGGCGCCGGTTCTACTGGTCCGGAGCCGACGTTGCCGCAAGCCGCGGCCATTCCGCCGGGTCGCGCCCTGTCGCTCCCGCAGAGGCGGTGGAAACGCTCGAGACGCTGCTGGCAGACGCCGTGGGGCGGCAGATGATGTCGGATGTGCCGCTGGGTGCCTTCCTGTCGGGAGGGATCGACTCCTCCACCATCGTTGCGTTGATGCAGAAGCAGTCGGTGCGACCGGTGCGGACCTTTTCCATAGGGTTCCACGAGGCCCGATACAACGAGGCCGAGCACGCCAGGACCGTCGCGCGCCACCTGGGCACCGAACACACGGAACTCTATGTGGGCGAGAAGGAGCTTCTCGGTGTCGTGCCGGATCTTCCGGCGATCTACGACGAACCTTTCGCGGACAGTTCCCAGATTCCCACCTTTCTTGTGGCGCAGCTGGCGCGGCAGCATGTCACTGTTGCCCTGTCCGGTGACGGGGGCGACGAATTGTTCGCCGGGTATGACCGCTACGGTCATGGAGCAAGGTTGATGTCCCGGGCCGGGCGCCTGCCCTTGCCCCTGCGCCATCTGATCGCCCGTACGCTGCGCGCCCTGCCTGCGCGCCTGGTTGACGCAACGATGGAACCCTTGCGTCCGCCCCCCCAGGGCAAGGAACCGAACGGCCAGAGATTGCGGCGACTGGCGGATTATTTCCGGTCGGGGTCGCTTGACGAGCTGCACCGCAAGCTTGTCTCCGGATGGCGCTTTCCCGAGGCAGCGGTTCCCGGCGCCTGCCCGCCGCCGACGATGCTCGATGCGACCCCTCCGCCCCGCGGAACGCTTTCCGACATCGAGCGGATGATGCAGCTCGACATGCTGACATATCTGCCTGACGATATCCTGACCAAGGTCGACAGGGCCACCATGGCGGTGTCTCTCGAAAGCCGCGCCCCCTTCCTCGATCACCGCGTTGTGGAATTCGCCTGGTCCCTGCCGGGCGATTTCAAGTGGCGCGCAGGCACGTCGAAATGGGTGTTGCGGCAAGTGCTCTACCGGCATGTGCCCAGGGATATCGTCGAGCGCCCGAAAATGGGTTTCGAGGTTCCCATCGGGCTATGGCTGCGCGGCCCCCTGCGCGACTGGGCGCAGGCGCTGCTGGACCCTGCCCGTCTGCAACGCGAGGGATGGTTCGATGTCGATGTGATCGGCCGGCACTGGTCGGAACATCTGTCGGGCCGCTGCAACTGGGGCAGCCAGCTGTGGAGCGTGCTGATGTTCCAGGCCTGGCTGGAAGCCCGCGGGCGCTGAAAACCCTCAACCTGCCTGCCAGTACCGGGCCCGGTCGGCCTCGATCTCGGCGATGGCGCGGGCCTTGCCCACGCGCAGGGCGCGGCGCTGGTAGGCGCGGATGAAGCGGCGCAGCTCGGCATCGCCGTGCCGCGGCGCGCGGCGCAGGGCGGCACGCAGATAGCCCCACAGCATCGCCAGCCCGCCCAGCAGATAGGGCGGATGCGCCATCCGGTAGAGGGCCGAGGCGGCCATGAACAGCGGATCGGTGCCCATGTAGTACTGCCCGAAGCCGTGCCGCATCCGACCCGTGAGGATGCCCTTCTCGCTCGAGCCCATCGGGCGCAGATGCTCGAAGGCCAGCGCGGGATCGTCGATGCTGCGTGCGGTCCAGCCCAGCTGGCGCGCCTTGTGGCAGTCGATGCCGTCCCACATCACCTCGCGCACGAAGCCGCCGATGGCGCGGAAACAGGCGGTGCGGTAGAACTTCGAGGCGCCG
>SKWP01000461.1 GCA_007128865.1 Paracoccaceae bacterium | reverse complement strand
GCCGATCGGGCCATGAAGCTTGCCCCCTGCCCTGCAATGCCGGTATTCTGCCGGCAAAAGGCGCCGGTGTCAGCCTCAACCGCGGCAAGGGCGCGCTATCCGGCATCACCTTCGCGCCAGCATAGCGCCGCGCATGGCTGCCATTGCGCCTGTCCGGCCGCTGCAACGGCGCCAAAAGGGTGAACCGATCTGCGCTTTGTTGCGTAGACGTGTGGAACGGTCAGGGAGGCAGGCATGCGCGCGGTGTTCATTGCCCTTGTCACAAGCCTGGCGCTGACAGGCCCGTTGCGGGCCGAGGGTGCCGGCCATGCAGCCATTCAGGGCGTGATATCGTCGCAGATCGAGGCGTTTCTGGCCGATGATTTCGTCACCGCCTTCGAATTCGCCTCGCCCGGCATTCAGGATATCTTCGGCACGCCAGAGCGGTTCGGCCAGATGGTGCGCGATGGCTACCCGATGGTCTGGAGGCCGGACAGAGTGCGGTTTCTCGACCTGCGCGAACAGGGCGGTCGCCCGGTACAGCGGGTGATGATCACCGATGCCGATGGCCGGGTGCATCTGCTGGACTATGTGATGGCCGCGTCGGAAACCGGCTGGCGCATTGCCGGTGTGTATCTGCTCGAAGGCCCCGCAGCCGGGGTCTGATGCCAGCCCGGGCGGCTTTCGCGCGCGGTGGTCTCAGTCACGGTTAACCGATTGTTGCTAGCCCTTCGCCGGCGCCAGAAACGGCCGGCCTGCCCCATTGGGGGGCCATTCCCGGCACGGCAAACCGGCCACTGGCGCGTATCGGGGCAACAGGCGCGGGGGCGCAGATGAACAAGGCAATTACCGACGGGCTGGTGCTGATGCCGCCGCCCTTTTCGGCCGGGCTCGACCAGTGGTCCAGCGGCGACGGCACGGCGGGTTCGCCCAGCTATGCCGGCGCAGCGAATGCGGCGCTGGTTGCGGCAGATGCCGATTTCGGCGGCTGTCTGGAGCTGCAGAAGACCGAAAGCATCCAGAAACTGCGCCACTTCGGCGAAACGCCCGTCCTGCCAGGGTGCTACCTGCGCATCACCGCGCGCATCAAGGCCATGAGCGGCAACCTGCCATCGGTGCGCATCGCCGCCTGGGCCGGGGCTGCCGGCGGCAACAACCTGATCGGCGCGGTTCAGACAGGCCCTTCGGTGGCACTGTCGCAATACGGCCAGGTGGTCACCGTATCGGCCATCCTGGGCACCGGCAGCCGCGGCGGGGTTGACATGACCTGGGGCCTCGGGGCGATCTATGCCCATGTCGGGCTCGACCTGACCGGGCCGAACAACGGCGTGGTGCGCATCGACGATCTGGTGGTCGAAGACATCACCGCCGCCTTTCACCGCGACATGATGGACTGGGTGGATGTGCGCGACTTCGGCGCCATCGGCGACGGCGTCGCCGATGACCGCGCGGCCTTCCTTGCCGCCGATGCCGCGGCCCAGGGCCGGCAGATCCTGGTCCCCGCGGGCAGTTATCGCATCGACGGCAATCTGGTGCTGTCAGCGCCGGTGCGGTTCGAGGGTACGCTGGTCATGGCGCCCGAGCACCGGCTGCAACTGACCCGCGGCTTCGACTTTCCCACCTATGCGCGCGCCTTTGGCGGCGACGATGCCGGGCTGCGCCGGGCGGTGCAGGCGCTGATGCAGTTCACCGACCATGTGGTGCTCGACCTGCGCGGCCGCAGGGTGCGGCTGGAAGCCCCGATCGACGTGCAGGCCCTGTCGGGCGGGCAGGACAGCTTCGAAATGCGCCGGGTAATCACCAACGGCCAGATCGACATCCAGGAAGGCCCTGCCTGGGAGCCCGAGACCCTCAGCCGCAGCGCCACCTACAACCCGGCCCAGCCGCGCACCCTTTCGGGCCTGACCGGCGTTGCCCAGATACCGGTCGGCGCAAGGGTGACCGGCCAGGGCGTGGGCCGCGAGATCCATGTCACCGCCCGCAACATCGGCGCCGGCAGCCTGACCCTGAGCCAGCCCCTGCACGATGCCGAGGGCACCCAGACATACGGCTTCACCCGTGACCGCCATGCCTTCGACTTCTCGGGCTTCGACAAGGCCAGCAAGTGGGAATTCACCAACATCGAATTCCTGCTGAAGGGCGAGGCCAGCGGGATCATGCTGCCGCCCGAGGGCACCACCAACCGCATCGCCGACTGCGTCTTCAACCGACCGCGGGCGCGGGCGATCACCTCCATCGGGCGCGGCTGCCAGTCGATCTTTGTCGAACGCAACCAGTTCATCTCCAACGAGATGTCGATGAAGGCGCAGGATCGCGTCACCATGGTGATGAACATCAATGCCAACGACGCCCGCATCACCGACAACCGCGCCAACCGCTTTGCCTGCTTCTGTGTCGCCAATGGCTCGGGCCACATCTTTTCGGGCAATCACTTCTTCGGCGGCGATTCCGAACCCCAGGGCATCCGCCAGCCCGGTCTGGTGCTGACCGAACCCAATCTGAAGACCACCATCACCGGCAACTACATCGACAACTGCTCGGTCGAATGGACGAACGAACACGCCGCCGACCCGTCCGTTGTCGGCTTTTCCTTCGGCGGGCTGACGATCACCGGCAACATCTTCACCGTCAACGGCGTTGCGCCGTGGTTCCGATGGCTGGTGATCAAGCCGTTCGGACCGGGGCAGTTCGTCAACGGCCTGAACATTTCGGGCAATGTCTTTCGCACCATCAACGGCCAGATCGAACGCGTCGAACTGGTGGATACCAGCCTTGCCGGGCTCGAATTCGGCCTGTTCCGCAATATCACCGTGCAGGGCAACGCCTTCAACGGCGTGCAGCAGATCATGCAGAACCCGGTCACCCTGCGCCACGACCAGAACACCGCACAGGGGGCCTGGACGATCAGCCCGGGCCCGTTCCTGCCCTTCGGCGGCTGGGCGCGCAACGTCACCGCCGTGGTCCCGCGCGGCGAGATCACCGGCCCCGACGGCACCCGCCGCAGCGACATGCCCTATGCCACGGTCCAGATCGGACCGGAAAACAACCAGATACGGCTGAACTGGGCGCAGGCCGCACAGGGCTCGGTGCTGGTCACCGTGCGGGTGGACAACCCGCTCTGAGGCCGGGGGGCGAAGCGCCGCCACGCAAGCCTCTGAACCGGCGGTCGAAGCCGGGCGTCCTGCCGCCCCCGCCGCCGCGGCCGGGGCGCGCAAGGGTGGGT
>SKWP01000109.1 GCA_007128865.1 Paracoccaceae bacterium | reverse complement strand
CGCAGGGCGCTGACCTCGACCGTGTTTCCGAGAACCTCCAGGTTGACGCCCTTGAGCGTCGCCGTGACCGGGGCGTTGACATCGTTGCGGGTCAGCACGCCGCCGATGGAAACCGAATCCGATTCTGTCAGGTTGAACCCTTGCGGGATGATCGCCGTCTCGGGTTCCCGCCGCCAGCGTTGGGCATCGGTGAAATCCTCGTCGGCAAGGTCCAGCGAGCCGAGGGCATCGGTGCCCATGAAACGATAGAAGCTGCCGGCCTCGCCGTCATCGCCGTCGTAGTCGCTGTCCAGCAGCACCCGGTCGCCGAAGTTGAGCGTCACCGGCCCGGCTACCTCGGACCCACCAGCGCCGAAGACCTTGCTGCCATCGGTGCGGAAATCATTCGAGCCAAGCGCCGCGATCAGGCGCTGGAACAGCTCCGCGCCCCCGTCCGAGGACGACACCGACGACGACAGCAGCCGCACATTGCTGCGCGCGATGGATTCGTCGCTGGCCGCGACAACCAGGTCGCCGTCCAGCTCGATCCGTCCGGCATCACGCTGCGCGCCGATCCCGGCCGAGGTTTCGGTTTCAACAAGGTTTCCGGCCAGCGCAAAGCCCGCGCTGACACTGGTCCCGTCGATCACCGGAACGGTGGCGCGGGCCTCCGCTACATTGCTGACGGTGGCGTTCAGGTCGTGCCCGCTGCGCGCCCGGACGGACATGGCGCCGAGGGTCGCCGCCGCGCCGCCCGACAGCGTTGCCGCCGCCCAGTCCTCAAGCCCGGCCCGCACCCCGTAGACGCTGCGCGAAAGGCCCCAGTCGAGGCCGATCAGCGCCCCAAGCCCCTGGGCAAAGATGTTGTTGACGCCGACCCCGAGAAAGTTCTGCGCGGTGGCCAGAGCCGCCGAGGCGGCGCTTGTCCCCGTGGCGAGGGTCGAGGCAACCGTGCGCGCATCCATGCGCACGGTCGAGTCCGCCTCGATCGACAGCGCCGACCCGGCGCCCAGCGTCACCCCGTCGGCAAGGACGTAAACCGACCCTTCTATCTGGTTGACCGTCATGGTCGACGAGGCGCTGGCCCCGCCCCCGAAGCCGAAGCCGGCCGCGGTCAGCGCCGACACCAGCGTGGCGTCGAAATCCTGACGCGCCGCGACGCGCGCCGACAGGTCACGGCCATCTTCGGCAGACAGCGCGACGGCCGCGCCGGTCAGGGTGGTGCCGGCAACCTGCACACCGACGTCGCCCGACACGATGTTACTACCCGTGACGACCGAAGCCGCAACCGGGGACAAGCTAACGAAGGATACATCGGCAAAGCGCACATCCGCCTTGTTGACGCTGGTATCCGAGACGCGGACCTCAAGCTTTCCGGTGGCCGATAGCGCACCGCCCGAGACATCAATCAGAAGGTCATGAGCCGACCGCGTGGCGGCCCGCACGCCGGATGCCAGCAGCCCGCCGGATCGTTGCGCTGCAAGCGCCACATCCCCGGTGCCGGAAACATCTGCATTGTGCATGACGATCCCGGTTCGGGCCGCCGTGGCGGTTTCCCCATCCGACGGCCCGCGTTCTGCAAGCCGCACATTGCCAAGGATTTCACTGTCCACCCGGGCCGCGACCGTGCCCAGCGACTGCGCCGAGATCGACACGTTCTGCCCGGAAATCGCGGTTGCCGCGCCTTCCGCCGCACCGATGTCGACGGCAGCGCCGCGTATGATGTCGATGTCGAAGGACACCGACGCTGGCGAGAACGGACCCAGAGCGCCGTCGAGCAACGCAGCAAGGGTACCAGTCTTGGCCTGGAAGTCCGCCTCGACCTCCCCGATGGCGGCAATCGAGATATCGCCGGCAGAAAGCAGCGTGGCGCCGACGCCGACCGATACCTGCGCAACCGTGCCCAGCTGCTGCTGAACATCGAGGTTCGTCTGCGTGCCGAAATCCCATGCCGCGGAAACCCGCGCCTCGGCCGACAGGCCGATTGACCCGGCCGACAGCGTCGCACCGTCGGCCACCGAGATCAGCGCATTTGCGCTTTCCGGCCCGCCCGCTGCAGCAAAGCTCGCCTGACCCAGAACGCTTGCGTTGATCTCAAGCGCCCCGGTGGTAAAGATGTCTCCCTGCAACGCAACGGAAACCGCCCGCTCCATGGGCGAGCCGCCGCGTGGGGAGGGGTCGGACAGGGTGGCAGAAAACAGAACCGACGAAAGCCTATCAGCTTCGGTGCCAAGGCTGGCCGCATCCACGACGATAGCCTCGGAAACAACCTCCAGCGCGCCGGTGTAGCCGACAACCGACAGCAGGTTGACCGTGTCATCGCCGGCCTCGCCCGACACCGACAGCGTGAAATCAGCAGCAAGCGACTCGGCGTCCGAGATGATCGTGAGGTTGATTTCGTCGTCACCGTCGCTTCCCAGCAGGCGAAAGCCGGTCAATGCAGCAACGGACTTGACCTTGAGGATGGCATCGGTGGGGCCAGAGGTATCGATCACGCGCACAAGCGTGCGATCGTCGATGTCGTCGCTGAGCTGCACCGTGATGTTGTGCGCCCCGCCCCCCGACAGCGCGAAGGTCAGCGGATCGGCGCTCAACAGGATGCGCGGCTCGAGCGCCTCAAGGCCGAACAGGGGTGCGAGGTCTTCCTGACGCGGCGCGGCAACCCGCGTGCGGGCCGCAAGCATCCGGCGCAACCGTCTGTTTCCGGTTCGCATAAGACGACGGAGTCCCGAACTGGCTGCAAACGGAAACGACATCTTGAAAGCTCCTCAGACTGGACGGACGGCCGTCAGTTGCGCCGGACGGGAATGATGCCGAAGATCATCTCGCCACGGCGATCTACCGCGTGGTCGCCGCCGGCGGCGGGGCCCATGTTTTCGGCAGTGCCCTGGGCAAGCCGGCTGATGACCCTGCGACCGACGCCGCGCTGTTCCATCTGCTCGGACAGCACGCCCAGACGCGCCTCGTCGAGACCGGCGCCATCCACGCGCGCCGGTTCGTCAGCGGCCCTGTGCCCGACAAGCTTTACCCCGATGTTGTCGAAAACCCGCAACACGGCGGCGGCGCGGTCGAACACCTCGTCAGACCCTTCGACCGGCACCGCCGTTTCGGGGTCGAAGAACACGAACATGGCCGTGGGGACAGGTTCGCGGGAAACCTCGCGGTCCAGCGCAGCCGTGGTGGCGCAGCCGCCAAGGGCAAGCGCTGCAACCATGAGGAGTGTT
>SKWP01000043.1 GCA_007128865.1 Paracoccaceae bacterium | reverse complement strand
GCGCGACGGGCTCGACGATATGCACGGCTCCGCCGCGCTCGGCCCCGGCAAGCGGCCAGCGCAGTTCAACCGCCGCTACCGGGCTGAATCGACTTTGCTGCGCCGGGAAATTGCTGTCCTGGCGGATATTTGCATGATCAAGCTGAAGTTGTGCGCGAAGCCCGGCGCGCAGGCCGCCGGCCAGTGTCCAGTCACGCTGCCAGTCGGCGCGCAGGCTGGCGCGGGCCAGATCGCGGCCCAGGATGTCAGCGCCCGAGCGACGCTGCGCAACAAGGCCGTCGAAGGTAATCGTGGCGGCGCCGGCATCGCCGGGCAGCGCGAAACGCTGCTCGAAACGGGCATCGGCAATGCTGTTGGGCAGCTCGGCGTTGGTATCGCCGGTCCGGAGCGAGCGGAATTGTGTCAGCCGGGCCCGCGCCAATCGGTGCCGGCTGATCTGGGTGAGCTGCAGGTTTGTCGCCAGCACCTCGGGGCTGCCCTGGCCGTGGTCGTCCAGAACCTGACGATCGCCCACCGCCTGCAGCTGCCCGCTCAGCGTTGTGCCGGGGCCCAGTGCGAAGCTGCCGTCGCCCTCGATCCAGGCGCGGGTGCGGCCCGGGCGGCGGCGGTCGCGGGCCAGCCCGAGCGTGAGCGACAGGGCACCGGAATGGAACGCCTGCCGATAGCGGGTTTCCACGGCAAAGGCGCCGCCGGCGCTGGCATAGGGCGTGACCAGCAGGTCACGATCTTCGGACAGCACGATGAAATAGGGCAGCCGCACACCGGCCCCGAGTGCCCGCGAGGCGCGGAATTCCGGGGTCAGGAAGCCGGTTGCGCGATCCTGCGTCGGGTCAGGCACATCCAGCCGCGGCAGATAGATCAGCGGCACGCCGGCAAGCCTGAATTCGGCGCGGTCAAAATAGATCCTGCGGGCTTCGGCGTCGTGCAGTACCCGGGCAGCGCGGATTTCCCACAGCGGTGTGTCGCTTTCGGCGCAGATGCGGCAGGCAGTGGCCAGCGACGGCCCCATGCGTGTATAGCGCCCGCCGATGCGCGCGATTTCGGCCGCGGCGATCTGCAACTGACGGTTCAGCACCAGCCGCGCCCCGATCAGGATACCGTCGCGGAAATCGGCCGAAAGCTCGGCCGCGTCGGCCAGCAGAACGGTTTCGGCACCCTCGGTCAGGCTCAGCGGCCCCTCGATTGTCAGCCTGTCGTCGCGGGCGGAATAGATGATGCGCCGGGCATGAAGCCGGCGCCCGCGGTACAGGACCTCGACATTGCCCTCTGCGACCAGACTGCGGTCGGGGCTGACGCGAATCGCATCGGCCACCAGCACGGCCGCATCGCCGGTCCGGGCGGCGACCGGCAGCGCGGCGGCAAGCGCCAGAACCGCCGCCAGCAGAAGCGACAGGATGCAGCGCCCGGCGGCCATCACGCATCCTCCCGGTGCAGGATATAGGCGAGTGCCAGCAGCGCGGCCGCTGCCGGGGGCGTCCACGCGGCCAGCAGGATCGGCAGCTGCCCTGTTTCGCCCAGAACCTGCGCGAAGTTGCGCAGAAAGAAGAAGCCGAAGCCGCCCAGCAACGCGGCCAGCACATGCTTGCCCAGTTTTCCCGCGCGGGCGTGGCGCATGGTGAACCCCGCGCCGATCATCACCATGGCGGCCATGAAGAGCGGCAGGGCCAGTTCCATCTGGAACCAGACCCGGTGTTGTCGGGCCGAAAAGCCCGCGGCGTCCAGCCGTTGGATGAAGGCCGGCAGATCCCAGATCGGGATGGACGACGGTGCGCCGAAGCTGTCGCGCAGCCGGGCCTGTGTCAGGTCGGAGGGCAGTATCAGCGCTTCATGGGCAAGGGCGCTCAGTTCGGGGTTGGGTGCCAGCAACGGCCAGTCCTTGGCATTGCCGAGTTGCCAGTGGCCGGCCTCGAGCCGGGCCTCATCGGCCTCGATCCGGCGCATCGGCCCGGTTTCGCGGCCGAAGATCAGAAACGTGACCTCGCCAAGCTGCGTTCCGTCGCCGGTGGCGCGTTCGGCGCGGATGACCCGCTGGCCTTCGGGCGCGGCCTCGCGCAGCCAAAGCCCTTCGCGGCTGATCGAGATGACGCTGCCATCGCCGCCGCGCAGCCGGTCGGACACGATGTCGTAGCGCTGCGAGGTCGCCGCGACGATCGGGTTGAGCACCGCAACCGCCACCGCCCCCAGTGCCGCCGCCGCCAGGACAGGGGCCGCCAGCAGCCGAAGCCCGTGCCGCCCTGCCGAACGCATCGCCACGAGTTCGGAGGTGCGCGACAGCGCCACGAACATCGCCAGTGTCGCCAGCATGGTGATCAGCGGCAGGATCTTGTAATACGCCCCCGGCAGGTTCAGCGCCGCAAGCCGGGCGGCTTCGGTCATCCCGACGGGGCTGTCGGCAAAGCGGCGCAGCTGTTCGACCATGTCGATCAGCAGCAGCAGCCCCACGAACACACCCGAGACCGACGCGAAGTTGAACAGGAAGCGCCGGGCCAGGTAGCGGGCGAGGATCATGCCGCCACCCCGTTTTCCGCCATGGCGGGGCTTACGCGCCGGCCGCGACCCGCCCACCACAGCAGGCCCGCCGCCGCCACCGCCACGAAGGCCGCCGGGGCATAGACCAGCGGCGCCAGCGTCACGTTGGCCAGCGCCATTCCGGCGGCGATGTTGTTGATTACCTGCGCAAGAATCAGCAAGGCCACCGCGCCCAGGACCTGCCGCATGACACCGAATCGGCTGAATCCGCCCACCAGAAGCGCGGCAAATCCGGTGATCACAGCCAGCGCAGCCAGCAGCGGCTGGGCAAAGCGCGTGTGAAGTTCCAGCCGGAATTCGGCCACCGTGCTGCGCGCCTCGGCGATATCGGCCGGATCGGCCCGGATCAGGACCGGGGTCGGCAGCTCGCGTGCCCCGATGACCGCACCGCCGACGCTGGCGATCAGTGCGCCGATGTCATAGGTCAGACTGTCGAAGGTCGTGGTCGAAAGCCGCCCGCTGCGCAGGCCGAAGTCCTGCGCCATGCCGTCCACCATGACAAGCTTGGGCCCGGTGGGGCCGCGAACAAGATAGGCCTCGCGCGCCGTGAAGTCGCTGCGCATCCCCGGCTGGCGGGCGTCCGAGAGATACAGGTCGCGCAGTCCGCCTTCGGGCGTGATTTCGCGCACGAACAGCGAAACGCCCGGCACCGGGTGCAGAAAGCGCCCCTCGGTCAGGAATC
>SKWP01000091.1 GCA_007128865.1 Paracoccaceae bacterium | reverse complement strand
GGGGTCGGTGTTCGCGATGCTGGCGGTGGTCGCGCATTTCCTCGATCCCCCGCCCAAGCGGGTACCGGAGGTCTGAGCCATGGTCGCGCACTCCATGGTCGTGGTGATGTGCACGCTGTTCGTGCTCAGCCTGCCGATCGCGGTCGCCATCGGGCTGGCGTCGATCTTCGGCATCCAGGTGATGGGGGCGGTCAACCCGATCCTGATCGGCCAGCAGCTCTACGTCTCGCTCAACAAGTTTCCGCTGGTGGCGATCCCGTTCTTCATCCTTGCGGGCAACCTGATGAACACCGGCGGCATCTCGCGCCGGCTGGTCGATTTCGCGCGCGTGCTGGTGGGCAACACGCAGGGCGGGCTGGCCGCGACCTGCGTCGTCACCTGCCTGTTCTTCGCCGCCGTCTCGGGGTCGTCCACCGCGACCACCTTCGCCATCGGCGCGATCATGATTCCGGCGCTGGTCAAGGCGGGCTATCCCAAGCCCTGGACGGCCTCGCTGCAGGCGACCTCGGCCGAGCTGGGCATCGTGATCCCGCCCTCGATCCCGCTGATCCTGTATGGCGTGGCCGCCGATGTCTCGATCGGCGAGCTGTTCATCGCAGGCTTCGGGCCGGGGCTGCTGATCGGCGCGGCGCTGGTGGCCTATGTGCTGATCTGGGCGCGGGTGACCGGCAACGGCAAGGCCGACGCCGTGACCGGGCTGAAGCCCTGGCCTGCCTTCCGCAGCGCCTTCTGGGCGCTCCTGATGCCGGTCGTCGTGCTCGGCGGCATCTATGGCGGCGTGTTCACCCCGACCGAGGCCTCGGCCGTCGCGGTCGCCTATGCGCTGATCGTCGGCATGTTCATCCACCGCGAACTCGGCTGGCGCGATCTGCTGCCGATCCTGGAAAGGTCGGTCATTTCCTCGGTGCTGATCCTGTTCATCATCGCCTGGGCGGGGCTGTTCGCCTTCATCATCAACCGCGAGGGCGTGCCGATGGCCATCGGCGCCTGGCTGACCGGCAACATCGATTCGGCGCTGGTGTTCCTGGCCTTCGTGGTGGTGACGCTGCTGCTGATCGGCATGTTCATCGAGGCCGCCGCCGCCATCGTCGTGCTGGCGCCGATCCTGGTGCCGGTGGCGGTGGCGCTGGGGATCGACCCGGTGCACTTCGGCATCGTGATGATCGTGGCGCTGGCCATCGGGTTCATAACGCCGCCCTTCGGGTTGAACCTGTTCGCGGTCTGCACCGTGGCCGACCTGCCGGTGCAGCGCATCATCGCGCCGACGCTGGCCTTCATCGGGGTGGTCGTCCTCTGTCTGGTGGCGATCACGCTGCTGCCGGTGATCTCGCTCGGCCTGCGCGATCTGGTATTCCGATGACGGAGGTCCGGGCATGAAATACGGGATGAACCTGCTTCTGTGGACCACCCGGGTCGAGGACCGGCATCGCCCGATCCTGAGCGCGCTGGCCGGGATGGGGTACGATCTGGTCGAACTGCCGGTGTTCGACCTCGAGGATATCGGCGCCTACGAGCGGCTGGGGCGCGAGGTGCGGGCGATGGGGCTGGCGCCGCTGGCGGTGACCGCGCTGGGGCCGGACCAGAACATCTGCGCCGAGGATCCCGAGATGCGGCAGCGCGGCGAGGCGGCGCTGCACCGGATGGTGGACTGCGCCGCCGCGATGGGCGCGCCGATCCTGTCCGGTCCGGTCCATTCCGCCATCGGCGTCTTTTCCGGGCGCGGCCCGACCCCGGAGGAACTGGGCCGCAGCGCCGAGATCCTCGCCCGCGTCGCCGAACGCGGGGCGGGCCAGGGCGTGCGGCTGGCGATCGAACAGCTCAACCGGTTCGAGTGCTATCTGCTGAACGATACCGCCAACGCGGCGGCGTTTGCGGGCAAGGTCGGATCGGGCGCCGGCATCCTCTACGACACCTTCCACGCCCATATCGAGGAAAAGGACCCCGCCGCCGCGATCCGCGCGCATGTGGCGGCCATCGCGCTGGTCCATGTCTCGGAAAACGACCGCTCGATCCCCGGCCGCGGGCAGGTCCGCTGGGACGAGACCTTTGCCGCGCTCAAGGCCGCGGGCTATGACGGCCCGCTGGTGGTCGAGGCCTTCGGCATGGCCCTGCCCGAGCTTTCGGCGGCAACCCGGATCTGGCGCCGGATGTTCGAGGACGAACTGGCGCTGGCCCGCGAGGCGCTGGCCTTCATGCGCGGCCGCTGGGACGGCGCCTGAGCCGCTGCCCTGCCCGCCCGGCCCGCTTGTGGCCAGCATTGCGGGCAATGCATTGCGGGGGCGACCGGGGTGCCGGTCGGGGATGCACGGTCGGGGCGTTCGGCTGTGCCCGCAGGCCGTGGGCATCCGGGTCCGGGCTCCGCAGGTCGCGTCGGAGCCGCCTCTGCGCATGCATGCCCACCGGCACAGGGCGCGTTGCAACGGCCGCGGCTGACGCTGCTGGCCGAGGGGGGGACGTCGGGGCGCGGGCGGATCGGCACGCGCCCGGCCTTTGGCCCGGCATATGGCACGGTGACGCGTTCGTGTCGCCGCCGTGTCCGGATCCCGAGTGTCATCGGACTGGCACAAATCCGGGGCATGGGTAGACTGGCAGATGGCGCGCCGTGGGGTGCGTCCCACCGGGTCCGGCAGCGACCCGACGACCGACAAGGAGCGCAACATGCCCAAGGATACCGCCCTTCCCGTCCCCGCGCTGAACCGCCGCCGTTTCCTCAGCGTCGCCGGCGCCAGCCTCGCGCTGACCGGCGCGGGCGGATTCACCATGTCCACCGCACGGGCCTCGACCGGCTTTCGCATGACGGTGCTGCACATCAACGACATGCATTCGCGGCTCGAGGAGATCTCGGGCTCGAACGCCACCTGCTCGCCCAGCGCCTCGGCCGAGGGGAGCTGCTTCGGCGGCGCGGCGCGGCTCGCCACGGCGATCCGCGACCGGCGCGCCGCGCTGGACGCTGACGGCACCCCGCACATCACCGTCGATGCCGGGGACCAGTCGCAGGGCACGCTGTTCTACACCACCTATCGCGGCCGCGCCGAGGTGGAGATGATGAACATGATCGGCTTCGACGCGATGACGCTGGGCAACCACGAGTTCAACAACGGCCCCGAATCGCTGGCAGAAATGCTGTCGGGGGCGGAGTTCCCCGTGGTGGCGGGCAATGTGAACGTGCCCGGCGACCATCCGCTGGCCGAGCATGTGCACGGCCATCTGGTGCT
>SKWP01000134.1 GCA_007128865.1 Paracoccaceae bacterium | reverse complement strand
CCCTGCCCGCCGCGCTGTTCCTGGCCCCGGATGCCGACGACCTGCCCGAACGCGCGCGGCTGCTGCTGGCCATGGCGGGCATCGACGCCGACCTGCGCGCCCAGATCGAACGCGCGGCGGCAGTGGCGGACATTCCGCTTGCCCCCCTTTATGCCGCGGCGGTGGAAGGCGGGCTTGCCGGCCTGGGCTGGGAAGCGCGCGAGGCCCGGCTGGCCGAGGCGGCGGCAGCCTTTGCCGATACCCGCGAGCGGCTGCTCACGCTGCAATCCAGCGACTCCCGCGTGCAGGCGCTGCGGGCCGAGGCCGAGGCGCGGCTGGAACTTGGCGAACGGCAGGCGGCGCTTGAGGCGTTGCAACGGGCCATTGCCATCGATGCGGGTGCTGCGGGCGAAAGCCTGTCGGTTGCAATCGAACGCCGCATTTCCGAGGGCGGAAGCCGCATGGTCGCCGCCGATATTCACAGCACGATGGGCGCCCACGGTGCCGCCATTGACGAATACGCGCTTGCAGCCGACCTCTTTTCCCGCGCCGCCGCCATCGCCGTGGCCGATCGCCGCACCGCGCCACGCAACGCAAGGGAGGGCGAGACCGCGGCGCTCTGGCAGCTCGCGCGGCTTCAGTCCCTCACCGGCGATGGCGAGGCCTCCCTTGCCACCGTGTTGCGCTGGCGCGCCGTGGCCGAACTGCGCCTTTCCGAAGACCCCGAGGACACACGCTGGCTGCGCGACCTGTCGGTTAGCCACAACGCCCTGGGCGAAGCGTTGCGCGCACGGGGCGACAATGCCGGCGCCGCGCACGCGTACGAGCGGGGGCACGAGATCATCACCCTGCTTGCATCGAGCGCCCCGGACAACCTTTGGTGGCAGCATGATGTCGCGATCAGTCACATCAACATCGGCGACGTGCAAAGGGATCTTGGCGACCTCTTCGAGGCGGCAGGGAATTATCGCGCCGCCGAAGAAATCGTGGCACGCATGCTCAGGGTCGTACCCGATGACATCCCGTTGCAGCGGGACATGGCCGCGATCCGCAGCAGGCTCGGGCAGGCGGCACTCGCGCTGGACTACACGGATATGGCCGAACGCGAATTCGATGCTGCCAATGCAATCCTGAGCGACCTGTTGTCGCGGCAGCCACGCAATGAGGAATTGCAGCGCGATCTTTCGGTCATCCACGACAAGCGCGCCGAGATCCTGCTTCGGCGCGGTGACATGAATGCCGCGGCACGCGCCTTGGCAAGCGGTCTGGCCATCCGCGAGCAGCTTGCCGCCCGGGATCCGGAAAACGCCCTTCTGCGGCGTGACATGTCGATCAGTCACGAACGGATCGGCGAACTGCTGTTCGCCCTTGGCGACACCGATGCGGCGGCGGCGGCGCACCGTGCAAGCCTTTCGATCCGCAAGGGCTTGGTGGCCGGCGACCCCGGCAACCTTGTCTGGCGCGAGGAACTGATGAACAGTCACCGCGGCCTTGGCGGCGTCTTGAGGGCGCAGGGCGATCTGGCCGGCGCGGCGCGGGAATACCGCGCAGGCCATGCCCTTGCCGAAGACGTTGCTGCATCGGTTCCGCAGGATGCGGGATGGCAGCTTGCTCTGGTCGCCTCGCACTTCCGGCTTGCGCGGGTCGGTGATGATGCACGCGACAATCTGAACCGCGGACTTGCCATCCTGCGCGGCCTGCAGGCCGAGGGGCGCCTGCCCGCCGAAAATGCCGGCTGGATCAGGGTGTTCGAGCTTCAGCTTGCCACCCTGCCGGCGCAATAGCCGTGGCGAGACGTGCCCGGCCACGGCCTGCCCGAAAGCTCCGGCGCGGCGCGGATGAACGGGCAGGGCCTGCCCGGCACAGAGGTGGTTTTCCTGCGCAATCGGCCATTCCGCCTGCGGGGCAGGCAGCGCGGCGGGCTTGCGCCGCGGCCGCGGCTGTAGGACGATGCCGGCAGGGTCGGTTCGCAACGGAGGCGTCCGGGTGTTCGGATGGCTGAAGACGGCGATGCCAAAGGGCATCTACGGGCGCGGTGCGCTGATCCTTCTGGTGCCCATCATCACCCTTCAGCTTGTGATGTCGGTGGTCTTCATCCAGCGCCATTTCGAAGGCGTGACCGAACAGATGACCCGCAACCTGCTGACCGGGGTCTCGTACCTGCTCGCCGAGGTCGAGGCCGCAGCCGATGCCGACAGCGCCCTGGCAGCGGCGCAGGCGCTGGAAGGGCCGCTGGCGATCAGGGCCGGGCTTGCCGCGATCGCGCCGCTCGGGCCGCTGCCGCAAGCCGATGCGCGCCGGGCCTATGACCTGTCGGGGCGGGCGGTCATTGCCACGCTGCGCAGGGCGCTGCCCGGTTTGGTGGCGGTCGACCTGCTGGAAAACCGGCGCGAGGTGCGGGTGCATCTGGTGACCCGCCACGGGCCGCTGCTGCTGGTGATCGACCGGTCCAGGGTATCGGCGTCCAATCCGCACCAGCTGCTGGTGATCGTGCTGTTCACCGGCTTTCTGATGACGGTGATCGCATTCCTGTTCCTGCGCAATCAGCTGCGCCCGATCCGGCGGCTGGCCGAGGCGGCCGAGGCCTTCGGGCAGGGACGCAGGTTGCCCTATCGTCCGGCCGGCGCGCGCGAGGTGCGGGCGGCAGGACAGGCATTCATGGACATGCGTGACCGTATCGAACGTCAGATCGAACAGCGCACCCTGATGCTGTCGGGGGTCAGCCACGACCTGCGCACGCCGCTGACACGGATGCGGCTGGGCCTGTCGATGATGCCTGCGTCCGATGAAACCGCGGCGCTGCTGCATGATCTTGCCGACATGGAGCGGCTGATCGATGCCTTCCTCGCCTATGCCCGCGGCGAGGAACCCGAAGACCCGGTGCCGTGTGATGCGGTGGCGCTGGTGTCCGATCTGGTGACGCGCGCGCGGCGTTCAGGGGCGCGGGTGGAGCTTGCCGACACCAGCGCGGCGCCGGCCGGAAGCGGTAATCTGCCCGACCGGATACGCCCGCAACTGCTGTCGCGCGCGGTCGAGAACCTGATCGGCAATGCGGTGCGCTATGGCGGCCTGGCGCGTGTCACCGTCGGGCGAGAGGCCGGCGCGCTGCGCATCGCGGTCGAAGACCCCGGCCCCGGCATCCCCTTGCCGCGGCGCGAAGAGGCGATGCGCCCGTTCACCCGGCTTGACGATGCGCGCAACCAGAACCTTGGCGGCGGTGTGGGGCTGGGCCTGACCAT
>SKWP01000343.1 GCA_007128865.1 Paracoccaceae bacterium | reverse complement strand
CTGCTGCTGATCGAAGGCGATGCCTTTGCCACCGGCCCCGCCACCTTTGCCTTTCGCCTGACCCCGGTCAGCCGCGCCGAGCTGAGCCTCGACATCGGCGAAGTGATCGATGCCCAGATCGAGGCCATCGGCGCCGCGCATGCCTACAGCTTCACGTTGGACGATCCGGCGCGGCTCTATTTCGAAAGCCTCAGCGCCAACCGGGGCGACATGGTCTGGTCGCTGATCGGCCCGCGCGGCACCGAGGTCAATGCCCGCGCCTTCAACGCCTCGAACCATTTCGGGCTGCCGGGCGGCACCAGCCCCACCTTCGACCTGCCGCCGGGCGAATACACGCTGATCGTCACCGGCACCGTGGCCGCGACCGGGCGCTATGCCTTCCGGTTGTTCGACCTGAGCGATGCGACCGACATCGCCTATGGCGACCGGGTAACGGGCACGCTCGACCCGGCCAGCGCGACCGCCGCCTTTGCCTTCACCGCCGCGCGGGGCGACCGCATCACCTTGGCGCCGGATGGCACGCAGCCTTATGTGCGGCTGATCGATGCCTTCGGCCGGCAGGCCTATGCGGGGTCGCTGGGCGGGCTGTCGAATCTGACCCTTCAGGCCGCGGGCCGGCATGTGCTGCTGGTCGAGGGTGGCAATGTCGCCCTTACCGCCGCGCCGCAGAGCTTTGCCTTTGATCTGCAATCGGTGGGCTTCACCGCGCCGCCCGCGCCCGAGGGCACGGCCATCGCGCTGGGGGAGACCGTGGCCGGCAGCATCGATGCCGCCGGCGCGTCCGAGCGTTTCGTCGTTACCCTCGATGCGCCAACGACGCTTTATTTCGACGCCCTCGACAACGGCCCCGGCACCACGCGCTGGACGCTGACCGGCCCGCGCGGCGAAGAGGTGGTGGCGCGGGCCTTTACCCAGACCGACGGGGCGGACCGTAACGCCCCGGTGGCGCTCGACCTGATCGCGGGCACCTATGAGGTGCAGATCGACAAGACCGGTACCGCAACCGGCGCCTTTGCCTTCCGGCTGCTCGACCTCGGCGCGGGAACGGCCGTGGCGGTGAACGATGCCTTCAGCCTTGCGCTCGATCCCCGGCAGGCCAGCCACGTCCTGCGCTTTGACGCCGATGCGGGCGAGCGGCTGGTTCTCGATACCGCCAGCGTCGCCGGCGGGCAGTGGTACGATCCGACCTACCGGCTGATCGACCCCTGGGGGCGCGAGATCAGGCGCAACCAGTCGGTCGTCAATGCCACCGCCTTCACCGCGGCCCATGACGGCACCTATACACTGCTGATCGAGGGGCGGATCTGGGATACCGCCGGGATCACCACCATCAACGCCGCCCTGCGCCCTGTGGTCGAGGAAGATCGCGGCGCGCTGGCGCCCGGTGAAACCGCCACCGGCACCGTGCCCGGCCCGCGCGGCAGCGACGGCTACAGCCTGACGCTGACCGACGCGGCGCTGCTGGTCTTCGACAGCCTGCTCGACAGCCCGGATGCGTCGGTGCGCATCACCGGGCCGGGCGGCGTTGACCGCAGCTTCAACTTGCGTTCGGGCGATGCCTCCAACAGCGCCGCGGCGCCGCTGATCGCGCTTGCGGCGGGCACCTACTGCCTGCGCGTGACCGGCACCAACAACACGACGCCCGATTATGCCTTCCGGCTGCTGGATGCCGCCGAGGCCACGGTGATCGCGCTGGACCAGCCGGTTACCGGCACGCTCGCGCCCGGCACCGCAACCGCGCTTTATGCCTTCGAGGTCGAAGCGGGGCAGGTCCACACCCTTGCCAATGTGCTCAACAGCGGCGCCGCCGCGTGGCAGAACGCGACCTTCCGGCTGATCGACCCGTTCGGCCGGCAGCATCTGGGCACCCGCCAGCTTGAGGATCAGCCGCCGCGCACGCTGCCCTTTGGCGGTACCTGGCTGCTGTTGATCGAAGGGCGCATCAACCATCCCGACGGCGGCACCGTCAGCTATGGCTTTACCCTGGTGGACCCGCAAAGCCCCGATGTGGTGCCGCTGGTGCCGGATGCTCGGACAACCGGCGCGGTGGAACGGCCCGGGCAGGTGCACCGCTTCACCTTCGACCTTGCCGGGGACGCGCTGCTGTATCTCGACAGCCTGACCGATGACAACCAGATGCGGGTCCGTATCCAGGGGCCGGGCGGGGTGGACCGCAGCTATAACCTGCGCGATGCCGACAGCTTTGATTTCGGCACCGGCAATCCGGTGATCCGGGCCGGGGCCGGCAGCTATACGGTGCGGGTCTGGAAGGATGGCGCCGGCACCGGCGATTTCGACTTTGCCCTGCGCGATCTGGCCAGCGGTTCGGCAATCGCCATCGGCGATGTGGTCGAGGCGACCCTGTCGCCCGGCCGCGAGACCGATATCTACCGCTTCGAAGGCGTTGCCGGCGAAAGCTTTCTGCTCGACCGGCTGTACAAGACCGGCTCGGCCCAGAATGTCTACTGGCGGCTGATCGACCCCGAAGGCCGGCAGGAGATCGGGCGCAGCCTGCTGGCCGACCGCGACCTGCACACACTGGCGCGAACGGGCACCTACACCCTGCTGATCGAGGGACGCAGCCGCGAGGCGCCCGACAGCGAGATCGGCTATGGCTTTGCCCTGATCCCGGCCTCGGCCCGCAGCCTGGATGCCGATATCGATGCCGAAGGCCAGTTCGCGGGCTTCATCGGCACGCCCGGCCCCGCAGGCGGCAATGCGCTGGCGCTGAACGGCTTCAACCATCTGGCCATCGACGATCCGGCAACCGACATCACCGGCAGCGCCAGCCTGGCGCTGTGGTTCCGGCCCGATACGCCGGCCACCACCTGGACGCCGCTGGTCTACAAGGGCGGCACGGGCATTGCGGCGCGCGAGTTCACGCTGTGGCTGCATTCATCGGGCTATGTCCTGCTGTCGGTGGGCAGCGAGGGTGGTGCGACAACCCCGCTCAGCACTGCATCGGGCAGCGTCGGCTTCGGGGCCTGGAACCATGTGGTTGCGGTGATCGACCGTGAGACCGATGAGCTGCGCCTGTCGCTGAACGGTGCCGCGCCGGTGACGGCCGCACTGCCGCCGGCGCTGTCGGGGCCGTCGGCGGGCCTGCCGCTGCTGCTGGGCAAGTCTCACGAGGCCGCCCACACAGTGGGGTATCAGGGCGCGCTGGCGGGCCTCGCGCTGTGGGACGTCGCGCTGACCGCGGCCGATGCCGCTGCGCT
>SKWP01000042.1 GCA_007128865.1 Paracoccaceae bacterium | reverse complement strand
GCGACTTCGGCCAGTCGATGGGCATGACCGTGACCGGGCTCTTGCTGATGCGCATGGCCGACCCCGAAAACCGCACCCGCGCCATCGAGAGCTTCGGCTACAAGCAGCTGCTGTTCGAGCCCTTCGTCGGCGGCGGGGTGGTGACGGCGATGAGCGTGCCGCTGATCTTCGCCTTCGGCCCGGGGACCATGCTGGCGGTCAGCGGCGCCGTCTTCGCGGCCTGGCTGGTCTTTGCCTGGGCGCTGTTCATGCGCCACGCGCCCCGCGGCCGATAGACGCGGCCCGTCCAGCGCCGTCGGCGTGGCACGGCAGCCGTGATACGAGGTGCGACCCGGGCGTCGCGGAGGCAGACGGGTCCAGCCGGGAGACGTGAGCCATGAAGATCTTTCACTGTCCGGGATGCAACGCCGACCTGTTCTTCGAGAACCTCGTCTGCGGCTGCGGCCTCGCCGTCGGCCACGACCCCGCGGCACAGCGCTTCGTCACTGACCAGCCGTTCTGCGCCAACCGCGACAGCCTCGGCTGCAACTGGACCTGCGCGCCGGGTGAAACGCTGTGCGAAAGCTGTCGCATGACCAGTGTGCACCCCGACCTCGCGGTGCCCGGCAACGACCTTCTCTGGGCCAAGGCCGAGGCGGCCAAGCGTCATGTGCTGGCCGGGCTGATGCGCTGGGGCTGGTTCAGCCCCGACGAAACCGGCCCGCGCCCCGAATTCCACATGCTGGCCGAGGCGACCGCCACCGGCATGGTCGAGGTGTCGATGGGCCATGCCGCCGGCCTCGTGACCATCAACCTGGCCGAAGCCGATGCCTCGGAACGCGTTCGCCGGCGCGAGATGCTGGGCGAACCCTATCGCACCCTGATCGGACATTTCCGCCACGAGATCGCGCATTTCCTGTTCGAGCGGCTGTCGGTGGGTGCCGATGGCTTCGTCCCCGCCTTTCGTGACCACTTCGGTGACGAGACGCAGGATTACGGTGCGGCCCTTGCGCGCCATTACGAACAGGGGCCGCCATCGGGCTGGCAGAACGCCCATGTCACGCCCTACGCCGCGGCCCACCCGCACGAGGACTGGGCCGAAAGTGCAGCCCACGCCATGCATCTGACCGACATCACCGACAGCTTCCTCGCCGCTGGGTTGAGCGCGGCCGAGGCACCCGCGCCGGGCTACGACGCCTTCGCCGAGGCCGAGCCCGCGCGGCTGCTCGATGCCGCCTTCACCATCGGCGTGGCGATGAACCACGTCAACCGCGCGGTCGGCCAGCCCGACCTCTATCCCTTCGTCAACACCGCACGGACCCGTGAGAAGCTGGGCTTCGCGCTGCGCTGGCTGGCCACGCCGACGGCTGGCTGAGCGCAGCCCGCTTCAGCCTGCCCCGGCATCGCCGCGCATGACCAGCAGGAACGGCCAGCCGTCGGCCGGTCTGAACCCCTCGACAATCTCGACCGGTGCGCCGGTGAGGAGGTCTTGCCAGACGCCGACGAGATCGGGCGCCAATGCAAAGGATACGGTGCCGCCGCGCAAGGGCACCGCCGCGAGCAGCGCGCGCTGTCTGCTGCGACGCAGCAGGGCGAAGCCCTCCCGACCCGCCGGCACCGCCGCATACGCGCCCGCAAGAAACAACTCGGGGTCGCGTCGGCGCAGACCAAGCAGCGCCCGGATCAGGGCGAGCTTGCAGACGCCCTCGCCATCCTCGGCCAGCGGCGGCAGCGGCTCTTCGATCAGCCTGCGGCGCTGCGCGAAATCCACTGGCCGGCGGTTGTCGGGATCGACGAGGCTGTGGTCCCAGAGTTCGCTGCCCTGATAGATGTCGGGCACGCCCGGCTGGGTGAGTTGCAGGATCGTTTGCGCAAGGCCGTTGATCCGCCCCGGCAGCGCACGCCGCACACCTCCGGCGAGGATCTCGTCACGCGCGGCGGCGCCGGCCGGATCGTCGATCAGTCGCCTGGCGAAGGCACAGGCAGCGGCCTCGTAGCCCGGGTCGGGATCATCCCAGGAGCTGTGCCGCCGGGCCTCGCGCAAGGCCTTGGCGACATAGGCTTCCAGCCGGTCCGCCGCGATCGGCCAGGTGCCGAACAGCGTCTGGAAGATCAGCCAGCTGTCCAGCGGATCGGGGGCGCGGGGCGTCTCGCGGATCGGCGCGGCTGCAGCCTGTGCGCGGGCGACAGCATCGATCCATGCCTCGGGAGCGTGGGAGATAAGGTTGAGCCGCGCCCGGGTGTCGGCGCCGCGTTTGGTATCGTGGGTCGCCAGCGGGATCAGCGTGCGGTCACCGAGGCGGCCGGCGATGGCGGCATGAGTTTCGTCGGCGTCGGCGGCGGGAATGTCAGGCTCACAGCCCACCTCGTTGACCGAGGCCAGCGCCACCGAACGGTAAAGCTCGGTATCCTCCAGCCCCTTGGCCATGGCCGGCCCGCTGAGCTGCTGGAACCGGATCAGGAATGCCGCCGTGCCGTGACCGCCAGCCTGCAGCAGTTCGACCAGCTGCGCGGCAGCCTCGGCGCCGGGCTGGTCTCCGGCCTGCGCGGCGGCCACAGCTGTGGCCCAGGCGTCGCGGTCGGCATCGCTCCAGCCGCGCTCGGTGACGTAGCTGCGATAGACGGGAAAGCCGACCAGCAGCGCCAGGACAGCACCGCGCAGCGCGTCCGGGGGCGGCGCCCCGTCCAGTGTCGAGCCCAGCGTCACCAGTCGGTCCAGTTCGGGACGAAACAACTCCTCCAGCACGAGCCGCTTGGCGGCGGCAAGGCGGCTTGAAAGGCTGCCCTGCAGCACGCGATGCGCGATCAGGAGGTTGTCGAAACGGGCATGGCCTTCGGCATCCACGAACAACCGGTTGATCTCGTTGAGCCGCTCATACCCGGTGGTGCCGTCCACCGGCCATTCGGGCAGGCTCTCGCCATGCCCGAGGATCTTCTCCACATGGATCGTCGCCTCGGGCCCGATGGCGGCGCGCAGCCGGCGGCAATAGGTTTCGGGGTCGGCCAGCCCGTCGATGTGATCGATGCGCAGCCCGTCCACCGCGCCGCTGCGCACAAGCTCGATGGCCAGCCGGTGGGTCAGGGCAAAGACCTCCGGATCCTCCACACGCACGCCGATCAGCCCGGTGATGTTGAAGAAGCGCCGGTGGTGCAGCGTGTCGGCGGCCGTCGCGGCCGCCGCCAGCCGCCAGTGCTGGGCGTCGAGAACGGCCGGCAGGTCGGCCGCGTCCAGCGCGCCCGCCAG
>SKWP01000402.1 GCA_007128865.1 Paracoccaceae bacterium | reverse complement strand
CTGGGTGCGCGAACGGTCGTCGCCCGCGGTGCCGTCCATGCAGCCGGTTGCCAGAAGCGCACCCGAAAGCCCGAGCGCCAGGGGAATTCGTGCTAGCATCGCTGTGGCCTCCTTGATCGACCCAGGCCGGCGCAATGTGGCCGGCGACAGCGCATGATACAGGAATGTCGCGGCCGACGGCCAGCCACCTGCGGCCCGCTGGCGGTAACCCGCCCATCACGATTTCGCGCAGGCCGGCAGGCAAACCGATCCCTCGACGCCCCGCTGACCGCGTGCAACCGTTCAGATCACCACAACCCGTGTGCCGATGCCGACCCGCTGGTGCAGATCGATGACATCGTGCTGGAACATGCGGAAACAGCCCGAGCTGTCGTAGCGGCCGATGGTGTTCCAGTATGGCGTCCCATGGATGCGATAGCCCTGATCGATGCCGTCGGTGGCCAGATACAGCGCCCGCGCACCCAGCGGGTTGGCCGGCCCGCCCGGCTGGCCTTCGGCCCAGCGCGCCAGCGACGGGTCGCGGCGGATCATGTTGGGGGTCGGTGTCCAGGACGGCCAGTGCGCGGTGCGGTAGATCCTGGCCTCACCGCGCCAGCCCAGCCCCTCGCGCCCGACCCCGATGCCGTAGCGCAGCGCATAGCCGTCTTCCAGCACCAGATACAGCAGCCGGTTGTCATGATTGACCAGAACGGTGCCCGGGGGCTCTTCGGTCACGGTGAAGCGCACGACCTGACGGTGCAGCCACGCGGGCACCCGGTCGATCGGGATGGCGGGTATGGTGAAGGCACCGTCGCGCCGTGCCGCGTAATCGGGCGGCGCAATCTGCGGCGCCGGCGGTACGGCCGCGCAGCCGCCGAGGCCTGCCAGCAGCCCCCCGCCGGCGGCCAGCGCGGCCATGCAGCGCCGCCTGTTCCAGTTCGTGCCTGTCGAAGTCATGCAATGCCCCTCGGGAATGCTCCGGAAAATGCCGGCGCATCGAACAGATAGCGGCGGATTGCGGCGATTTCCCAGCCCGGACGGGGCAATTCAGGTGCCGCGGTATGGCTCCACATACTGCAGCGCCATGTCCCAGGGAAAGAAGATCCAGGTATCCTGACTGACCTCGGTAATGAATGTATCCACCATCTCGCGTCCCATGGGCTTGGCATAGACGGTGGCAAAATGGGCCTTGGGATAGAGGCGCCGCACAAGCTCCAGCGTCTTGCCGGTGTCGACCAGGTCGTCGATGATCAGCACGCCCTCGCCATCGCCGATCAGTTCTGCCTGCGGCGATTTCAGCACCTTTGCCGCGGCGCGGGTCTGGTTGTCATAGGATTTCACGCTGATGGTATCGACCACACGGATATCCAGTTCGCGGCTGACGATCATGGCCGGGGCCAGCCCGCCGCGGGTCACCGCGACCACGGCACGCCAGGCGCCGCCGTCCGGCCCCTGACCATCGAGCCGCCAGGCGAGCGCCCGGCTGTCGCGGTGGATCTGGTCCCAGCTGATGTGGAAACCCTTTTCATGCGGCAGGCGGTCGGTCATCGGTCAGTCCCCCCGACTGGCCGAGGGCGCGGCCGTGACGGTGGCGATATCGGGTGCATCCACCGCCTTCATGCCGACCACATGGTAACCGGCATCCACATGCAGGTTCTCGCCCGTGGTGCCCGAGCCGAGATCGGACAGCAGGAACAGCGCCGCCTTGCCAACCTCTTCCTGCGTGACATTGCGGCGCAGGGGCGAATTCAGTTCGTTCCACTTCATGATATAGCGGAAATCGCCGATGCCGCTGGCGGCAAGCGTCTTGATCGGGCCGGCCGAGATGGCGTTGACGCGGATGCCATCCTTGCCGAGGTCTTCGGCCAGATACTTGACGCTGGCTTCCAGCGCCGCCTTGGCAACGCCCATGACATTGTAATGCGGCATCACCTTTTCGGCGCCGTAATAGGTCATCGTCAGCAGGCTGCCGCCATTGGGCATCATCGCCGCCGCGCGCTGGCAGACAGCGGTGAAGGAATAGACCGAGATATCCATGGTCATGCGGAAATTCTCGGGCCCGGTATCGACATAGCGGCCGCGGAGTTCGTTCTTGTCGGAAAACCCGATGGCGTGGACCACGAAATCCAGCGTGCCCCAGTCGCGGGCCAGTGCCGCAAACAGCGCATCGAGCGATCCGGGGTCGGACACGTCGCATTCATGCAGGATCGCCGAACCGGCCTGTTCGGCCAGCGGCGCCACCCGCTTGCGCAATGCCTCGCCCTGATAGGAAAACGCCAGTTCTGCCCCCGCCCCGGCGCAGGCTTTCGCGATGCCCCAGGCGATGGATTTGTCGTTGGCCACGCCCATGATCAGGCCGCGCTTGCCTTCCATCAGTTTAGTTGACATTCCCGAGACTCCGCCCAGCTTTCGTTCCGAAAGGCTGGTTTAGGCGATTGACAGGGGCGCATCAAGTCCGCGCCCGGCAGGAGGAACGACCACCATGACCGACCGCACCGGCATCTTTGCGGGCGACGACCCCTTTGCCATAGCGCGCCGCTGGCTGGCCGAGGCCGAGCCGGGCGAACCGAACGATCCAAACGCCATGACACTGGCAACCGTCGATGACCGCGGCATGCCGAATGCGCGCATGGTGCTGCTCAAGGAAATCGAGGACGATGCCTTTGTGTTCTACACCAACTACGGCAGCACCAAGGCGCAGGAGCTTGACGGTGCCGGCAAGGCCGCGCTGCTGTTGCACTGGAAGAGCCTGCGCCGCCAGCTTCGCGTGCGCGGCCATGTAACCCGGGAAGACGGGCCAAAGGCGGATGACTATTTCGCGTCGCGGTCGCTCAAGTCGCGCCTCGGCGCCTGGTCCTCGCGGCAGTCGCAGCCGCTGGCGTCGCGCGGGGCGCTCATGGCCGAGGTTGCCCGGCGGACCGTGGAGCTGGGCACCAACCCGCCACGGCCGCCGTTCTGGGGCGGCTACCGGGTTTCGCCGGTGGAATTCGAGTTCTGGGCCGATGGCGCGTTCCGGCTGCATGACCGGTTCCGCTGGACCCGGAAATCCCCCTCCGACAGCTGGGAAGTGGCACGGCTGAGCCCCTGAATTTCACGCTTCGTGAAATGCATCCCCATGTGAACCTTGGGAATTGTTGCTTGCAACTTTACCGATTTACCCCACATTCTGTGTCTGACGCGTGCAACAGACAGGACAGCCATGACCGGGGCAGACGAACCCGTAGCCGAAGAGCGCTTTCGCACTTCGGG
>SKWP01000132.1 GCA_007128865.1 Paracoccaceae bacterium | reverse complement strand
GCATCCGGGCCAGCGTGCTGATCCAGATCGAACCGCGCGCGCTTGCCCAGGTGCTGACCCGGTTGCGCGCCCTGCCCGAGGTGGAATGCATCCACACGGTCAGCGGGCGGTTCGACCTGCTGCTACAGATTGCGGCGCTGTCCACATCCGAGCTCGAAGCCGCGCTGGACACCATCGGTGCCATTCCGGGTATGCGCGCCACCGAAAGCCTGATCCACCTTTCCACCCGTCTGGATCGTTCGCTTCCGTAAGCTGATCGCCGTCATGATGCAGCTGCCGCAACGCTTCGTTTCGCGCAACGCATCGGGCCGTGCAGGGGTACGCGGAAGGCGTCGGCTCCGGGCGGTTGCCTCCGCTTGCAGGCGCACGGGCGGGTAAGGGCCGTTCGCTGGCCAAACCGATCCGACGGCTCCGGGATCAGTCCAGAACCATGCGCAGGATACGGCTGCCGCCGGCCCCCGGGGTTTCCTCGTGCCGCAGCTGGCGCCCGTCTGCGGTTCTGCCGTTCACATCGAAACGCAGGATCCCGCCATCGGCCAGCCGGCGTTCCCAGCCGGCCAGGGCGCCGTCGGGGCCGTAAAGGGCCGTGTCGCGCCAGGGTGCGGCATAATGCAGGACCGGATCAAAGGCGGCGCCGCGCGAGACCGCATCGTGATCGACCGCCACCAGCCGCGGCGCGCCATCGGGGCCGGTTTGATATTCGCGCAGCTGATGGCCGGGAAAGGCGACGGTGACGAAGGCCGGCGCGCTCCAGTAATGGCCGTTCCAGGCAAAGACGCCGATATCCACCCGATCGGTCTGGCGCTGGCTGCGCGGCCCGTCGGGGCGCCGTTCGTGCCAGTCGATCACGATGCGGGCGCTTCGGCCCTCGGCATCCTGCGGCAGGATCGTCACCCGCCCGGGATCGCCGCGCAGCAGCACCCATTCGAAACGCTGCGCGCCCCCCTGCCCCGCCCGCGCGCCCGGACGCGGCAGGGCCGAAGCCGCGACATGCAGCATTCGCCGCGCCCCCCAGCCGCGCCACAGCCGGGCAATGGCCGACGGCGTGTCATACAGCCGTTCACCCAGCCCCAGCAGCCCCGCGGCATCGGCGAAATCCTCGTCCACCACCCGCACCACCACCTGCGGCGGCAGCGTTTCGGGGGTCAGCGCCCGGGCCAGCGCCATCATCCGCTCGACCCGCAGATCGCGCCCTTCAAAGACCACCGGATGCGCCCAGCCGCTCAGATAGGACTCGTCCGAATTGATGCCGGCCAGCGACCGGCGCATGATCATCTGCAAGGTCGGCACCACCAGCAACCCGCGTTCCATCACCGCACGGGTATCGGGGCGGAAGGCGGCCAGGGTCAGCGCGAAGGCATCCAGAAACGGCTGGTCGGAATAGGAAGACCCCCGCGTGGCAACGAAATAAGCCCAGTTTGCGGGCATCAGATCGCGCTCGCCGTCGAAATCCCGATGCGCGGGATAGATATAGAGATGGTTCGCCAGCGCGGTCTGGGCGGCACGGGCGGGGCCGTCGGTGCTGGTCATCGCCAGCCGCGGAAGGCTGCGCGGCGATGTCCCGCCAGTAACCGCGGTTGATGAATTGCCCAGAACCGTTGCCGGAAACAGCATCGGCCCGGCAAGGCCCAGGTCCAGGTTCTGGCGGCGGATGTCGGCGCCATAGCGCAGCGCGGTCAGTTGCGGAAAGCGCGCGCGGTCGATCTCCGAATGGCCCCTGTCGCGATTGTCATAGATGACCCCGGCCAGCCCCGCGACACCGCCCTCGGCCGCCCACCCCCGCAAGAGCCGTGCCTCGGCCCCTTCCACGCCGGCCCCCAGAAGCGGGCGGCTGGCGGCACCGTCATCGGGCTGCAGGTGAACCCGGAAGCGGGCAAGCTCGGGCCGCCATTCCAGCGCCTCGGCGGTGATTTCGGCAACACCGTCCTGCACCTGTGCGGCAACCGGCGTCTGCGCGGCCGACATGGCCGGCAGCAGCGCGGCCAGACATGCGGCCGCCAGCGCCAGCCCGCAACAAAGCCTTGCCGGGGCGGCAGACGCTGCCGATGATGCCATTTTCAGCCCCTCCGGCCGGTTCATCCCGATCTCTCCCCCACGCCAGCCGCCTTGCCCGGTTCGGGATCATGGGCGCCCGCCCCGGAAAGCAAAGCCGCGGGTCTGCGGCCGCTCATGGCGCCGGTCCGCTGCCACCGGCCGGGGTCGGCACCGCCCGGTAAAGCCGGATCATCACCAGCGGGGTCAGGAACATCGGCACCTGATAGGCCCCCAGAAACACCATGATATCTGTCGCAAGCTCCGGCGGCAGCGCACCCAGAAACAGCGCCATGTTGCGGTTTCCGGCAACGATCCCGAGCGGGGCTGCCTGACCGGCCGCGCCACCGCGGCGCGCGCCGGCCCAGACCACGAGCTGGCTGCCGAAATTGAGCACCGTGACCAGCGCGATGATCCACCACACGGCAAGCTGGCCAGACCAGATCGCCGGCCCGAGGCCCGAAACCAGCCCGATAACCAGCACCGCCATGGCCAGCGCCATCACCCCGTCAAGCGCCTGCATGGTCTGCGGCCTGTCCAGCGCCGGCAGGCGCGCGCGCAGCCAGAAGCCGAGCCCGCCGGAAACCGCGATCAGCGCCAGCAGGCGCCCGGCGGCCGCCAGCGTTTCCGAGGGTTCGCCGAACACCGGCAGAAACCAGAACAGCGGCAAGGCCGTCAGCGGCAGCAGCGCGCTGCCCAGCACCAGCTGGCGCAGCGCCGGTGCCGGATCGGCGCCGGCCAGTATGGCCAGCCCCGGCGCCCCGACGATCGGCGCACCGGCCAACGCCAGCACGACACCGATGCCCACGACGCTGTCATGCCAGCCAAGGCTCCACAACAGCGCCAGCGCCGCCAGCGGCATCCCGGTCTGCAACGCGACCGTCAAACCCAGGTAGCGCGGTAGCAGCGCGCGCGGGGTCCAGGCTGCCGGCAGGCCGATGCGCAGCGCCGCGATGAACATGTGCAGCGCCACCATCGGCTCGATCCACGGCGCCAGATGCGAGGCCGGGCCGGGAAACACGATGCCCGCGACAAGCCCGCCAACAAGCACCAGCCGCCCGTGGCGGGCTATGGCGCGCAGGGGGTCACCGATCACGGCCGGCTGCCCCCGCAAGGGATCGGGCGGGCTTTGGATGCACCTGCAGCGGCGGTCATGCAGCCTGTCTCCTGTTGCGTGCGACGCCGCGCGAAGCACCGCGAATTCCGG
>SKWP01000089.1 GCA_007128865.1 Paracoccaceae bacterium | reverse complement strand
TGCGTTGATGTGCCGGCCGCCACGGGCGTGCGGCCGGTCGTCGCAGGTGGTGGCAGCAGTAGGGGTGGCGGTGATGCTTCACCAGATCCAAGCGGCAGACCCGCGCGACCCGGCGCTGGGCCTCCTGATGGCACGTCACGAGGCCGACTGCACGGCGCAAACGCCGCCGGAGAGTTGCCACAGGCTCGACCCGGCCGGGCTTGCCACGCCCGATATCGCCTTTTTCGTCGGGCGCAGCGCCGGGCATCCGGTATCCATGGGCGCGCTGAAGCGGCTTTCGGCGACCCAGGGAGAGCTGAAGTCCATGCATGTGCTGGCCGAATGGCGCGGCCGCGGGTTTTCCCGGCTGATGCTGGCGCGGTTGCTGGCAGAAGCTTCGGCGCTGGGGCTGGTCCGGGTCAGTCTGGAAACCGGTGCACAGCCGGTCTTTGCGGCGGCACGGGCGCTTTATGCGTCGGCCGGGTTCGGGGAATGCGGCCCGTTCGGCCCGTATCGCCCCGATCCCGCCAGCGTGTTCATGACCCGTGATCTGGCCAGATAGCGGGCGTTGATGCCGAAGGCCCGATCTTGCGCCGGGGGCCGGCTTGCACGATAAGGATGGCGTTCGCAGCAGGGAGTTCGATCATGCGCGCGCGCATCTATCGTCCGTCGAAAAGCGCCACCCAGTCCGGGGTCGGGCGCAGCCGCGATTGGGTGCTGGAATTTTCGCCCGACCGTCCGCGCCGGATCGATCCGCTGATGGGCTGGACAAGCTCGGATGACATGAACTCCCAGGTGCGGCTGCACTTCGAGACCCGCGAGGCTGCCGAAGCCTATGCCCGCGAGCGCGGTCTCGAATTCCTCGTCCTGCGCCCGCGCGAACGCCGGCAGAATATCCGGCCCGGCGGTTATGGCGAGAATTTCGCAACCAACCGTCGCGGCCCCTGGACACATTGAGGGGCCAGGGCCCGCCGGCGCAGCGTGCCGACGGCCCAAACCGGGCCTGACAGCGCCGCCCACCCGTCCGCCATGGTGCGGCGCCCGCCGTGGCCCGCCTTGCAGGCCGGCCTGCAACGTCAGTACAGCGCGTTCATCACCAGCTGGGACACGATCAGGAACAGGACGGTCATGATGCCGCCGGTCTTCAGGAAGTCCTTAACCCGGTAGCCGGCCGGACCCATGATCAGCGCGTTGACCTGATGGGTCGGGATGAGAAAGCTGTTGGAGGTGGAAATCGCCACCGTCAGCGCAAAGATCGCCGGATTGCCGCCCGCTGCCATGGCGATCGACACAGCCAGCGGCACCAGCAGCACGGTCGCGCCCACGTTCGACATCACCAGCGTGAAGATCGTCGCAAGCACCGCAATCCCGGCCTGCAGTGCCCAGATCGGCCAGCCGTCAAGCAGGATGATCACCTGCTGCGCGATCCAGGCCGCCGTACCGGTCTGCTGAACGGCCACGCCCAGCGGGATCAGCGACGCCAGCAGAAAGACTGTCTTCCAGCTGACTGCATGATAGGCTTCGTCCATCGACAGCACGCGGCTCAGGATCATGCCCACGGCGCCCACCATCAGCGCCAGCGACAGCCGCAGATCGCTGAACAGGATCAGCGCCAGCGCCACCGCAAAGAAACCCAGCGCCCAGCCGACCTTGTGCGGGCGCAGTTCCTCTTCGGGGAAATCCGAGGTGACGACAACGAAATTGCGGTTGCGCTTGAGCCGCGTCAGCATTTCCCACGGTGTCTGCACAACCAGCGTGTCGCCGGCCTGCAGCGACACAAGGCCAAGGCGTGTGGCCGGGTGTTCGGGGGTTTCGACGTTGCTCATGGTCTCTTCGCCGCGATGGATTGCCAGCAGGCTCATGCCCAGGCTCTGCCGAAAGCGCAGTTCCTTTGCGGTCTGCCCGATCACCGAAGAACCGGGCGTCACGACGATCTCGGCAACGCCGGCCTTGGTCGGGGCGAAGTCTTCGGCAAAATGTTCCAGCGCCGGGCGAACCTCGAGCCCGTAGATTTCGCAGATTTCCCGGATGACCTTGCGCCGGCCCAGCACTGCCAGGCGGCATGGGGTCAGGATTTCGGTGGTGATGCGCGGCGCTATCACCTTCTGACCGGCATAATAGGTGCCGACGATATAGAGGTGATGGGCATCCATGATGTCTTCGAGCGTCTGGCCGACCAGAATATTGCCTTCGGGAACGATGACCTCGACAAGGTCCGCCTTCAGCCCGTAGGTGCGCTTGAGGTATTCGGCCATCGACTGGCCCGAGGCTGCATCATCCCGCTGCGGGATGGCCGGCAAGACCCAGCGGCCGAGCAGCAGGAAATACAGAATCCCCGTCAAAACCAGCGCAACGCCGATCGGCAGCGGCGCAAACAGCGCGAAAGCCTCCATCTTCTGGCCGGTCGGCAGGTCTGCGTTCGAGGTTTCGATCAGGTCGTTGAGCAGGATCAGCGGCGACGAGCCGACCATGGTGATGGTGCCGCCGAGAATGGCGCAAAAGCCCATCGGCATCAGCAGGCGCGAAAGCGGCAGTCCGGTGCGCGCCGAGATCCGGCTGACGACCGGGATGAACAGCGCAGCGGCGCCGACATTCTGCATGAAGGATGAAATCACCCCGACGGTACCGGAAATGATCGGGATGATCCGTGCCTCGGTGGTGCCGCCCAAGCGCAGGATGACCGCGGCAAGTCTGCTCATCAGGCCGGTCTTGTCGAGCCCGGCGCCGATGATCATCACCGCGATGATCGAGATCACGGCGTTGGAGCTGAAGCCGGCGAACAGCTGGCCGGTATCGGCAAGGCGCCCGAGACCGGGCAGGTAGCTGAGCGCGCCGATCAGCACCATGACCAGAACCGCGGCAAGGTCCACCCGCACGATTTCGGAGACAAACAGGAAGATCGTGAAGCCCAGCAGGGCAAGAACCACGATCATTTCTGTTGTCAGGGCGATAGGCTCCATCAGCGTCCTCGTTGGCCAGGCAGGTCCGATCCGGCCCGCAGCGCCGGGGCCGTGGGCGGGGTCATAGGCCCGACCGGCCGCAACTGGAAGGCCCGGCCGAAGATTTTCGTGGCTGATGCAACCCGGCTACGCGGCGAAGGCGGAAAGCCGCCGTGGCGCCCGATGGCCGGGGGCGGTTCCTGCCGGCCACGCGCTGCCGCCGGCAAGGGGTGTTCGGGATGTCGATGATCGCAACCACCCGGGCACTGGCGCGCAGCGGTGGCCTGTGCAGGTTCGGGGTCAGGCCACCAGCCTGGGGCTTTGCCGGCGGCCCTTTTCG
>SKWP01000433.1 GCA_007128865.1 Paracoccaceae bacterium | reverse complement strand
TGTGGCAGGCGTGGTGCGGAACAGTTTCCCCGGCTCGATTGTCGGGACGGGCAGGCGGGAGACTTCTTCAGCAGCCTGTTAGCGCCGGCCAAACGCCCGCGCCGCCATCACATCGAAAAGCTGATGCCGCAGCCGCAGCTGGAACTCGCGTTCGGATTCCGGATCACGAATCGCGCACCGATCAGCTCATCGGTGAAATCGATTTCGGCATCGGCCAGAAACGGCAGGGAAACCGGATCGACCAGCACTTTCTGGCCGTCCTTTTCAAGTACCAGATCATCGTCGGTGGGCGTATCAAGGCGGATGTCATACTGAAAGCCGGAACAGCCGCCGCCCTGCACCTCGATCCGCAGCGCCTGCGCCGCGCCGGCCTCGGCGCCGATTTCTGCCAGCCGCGCAAAGGCGCGGTCGGTAACCCGTGGCGGAAGGGTGAGTGCTTGGGGTGCCGAGGCCTGTGTCATCGGGGTCTCCGGAATTGTCGTCGGACCGGGATTTCCGATCATTTCACTTTGGCATATAAACCGCCCCGGCACACCGGACAAGCGCAGCGAAAGGCCCTGACATGCTGGCTCCATACGCCTCGGACCCGGCGCGCAGCCGCGGAAGGCTTCATGCGGAGCGGGTCAGCACCTTCCGCAGCGATTTCCAGCGCGACCGCGACCGTATCATCCATTCATCCGCGTTTCGGCGGCTCAAGCACAAGACGCAGGTGTTTGTCGAGCACGAGGGCGATTATTACCGCACCCGCCTGACCCATTCGATCGAGGTTGCGCAGGTCGCACGCACCATCGCCGGGGCGCTGGGGCTGAACACCGACCTGGCCGAAGCGGTTGCCCTGGCCCATGACCTCGGCCACACGCCCTTTGGCCATACCGGCGAGGATGCGCTGGCCGACATGATGGCGCCGCATGGCGGGTTCGACCACAACGCCCAGGCGCTGCGCATCGTGACCCGGCTGGAACGGCATTACGCCGATTTCGACGGGCTGAACCTGACCTGGGAAACGCTGGAAGGGATCGCCAAGCACAACGGGCCGCTGGCCGCGCCGCTGCCCTATGGCCTGGCGGAATACAATGCCAGCCACGATCTGGAACTGGACAGCCATGCCAGCGCCGAAGCCCAGGTCGCCGCGGTGGCCGATGATGTGGCCTACAATCACCACGATCTGCACGACGGTCTGCGCTCGGGCCTGTTCGACGATGCCGATCTGGAGGCGCTGCCGGTTACCGGCCCGGCCTATGCCGAGGTGGACAGGCTTTACCCGGGGCTGGACCGCATGCGCCGCCGGCACGAGGCGCTGCGCAGGGTCTTCGGGGCCATGGTGGAGGACGTGATTGCGGTGGCGCGCAACCGGCTGGCCAACCTCGCCCCGTCCGGGGTGGAGGCGATCCGGTCGCTGGATGGCCCGATCATCCGGTTCTCGAAACCGCTTTATCAGGATCTGAAGGCGATAAAGGGGTTTCTTTTCCGGCGGATGTACCGCGCTCCTTCAGTGATGCGCGAACGAGAGAGGGTCAGCCGCGTGCTGCGCGAGCTCTTTCCCCTGTACATGGCCGATCCCGGCCTGCTGCCGGCCGAATGGCACGCCGATGTAAGCGATGCGAGGGACGAGACGGCGCTGGCGCGCATCGTCGCGGATTATGTGGCGGGGATGACCGACCGATTTGCCATTCAGGAACACGCGCGGCTCGCCGGATAAGTGCCGTCTGGCCGCGTCTGGGGCCCGGTAGACTCAGGCGCCCCAGGTGCGAACCGGGCCGCAATCCATGTGCACGAAATCGGAACGCGAATAGCGCCCCACACCGCCTGCACCCAGCGCCCCGGCGGCCCGTGCCATTTGCGGCACGCTGCGCGATGCCAGCCTGACATCGGCGGCCTTGCCGTGCAGATGCAGCGAATCCCGCGCCACCGCACGCGACCGGGCGCGCAGCATGGCGTTGGTCTGCGGCGAGCGGAAGCCGGACAGCAGCATGTAGGGTTCGTTCACGTCCAGCAGCCGATGCGCGGCGGCCATGATGTCGATTGCCCGGGTGTCGATGTTGATGCGGCGGTTGTCGCGCCAGTCACGCATGAAGACGTTGATTTCGGCCAGCGCCTCGGGGATGTAGTTGCCGTCGATCCAGTAGATGGTATCGATCCGCTCGCCCGTCCGCCCCGAATACATCCGCAGGCGCCGGATGTCGCCGGCATTGCGCCGCAGGCTGAAGGCGTTTGCATAATTCGGCGCTGCCGCGACGGCCGTTGCCGCGAAGGCCATGAGTATCCCGCGCCGTGAAAAGCGCACCATGTTGTCTGACATGGATCCTGCCTGTCCTCTCACTTCCGTTCCGACCTGTGCCGGCGTTGATCGCCGGTCACTCCTCACGTACCGCTCACGCAGATGTATTGCACGATGCATGCCAATCCCCAAGCCCGGTTGCGGGCCTTCGTTGAGCCCTCGGCGCCAATCGGCAACTTTTTGCCTAACTGGTTCCCGGGCAACGGCAGTTTATGGCCGAAATGCCATAGCTGTCTGAAAAAATGCTTCATGACCGGTTGATCAACCGGATGTGGGTGGACCTCGCAGGCCGACTCGCCCGACCCTGCAGCCCTGCACACGAAGACCTGAGAAGGGGGAATTGATGCCGAGCCAAGCTGGTGTACCGCGCCGTTTCGGGATCCTTGCAACCGCGGCCGTGATGCTGGCGCTGGCCGCGCCGCCGGCGGTGGCAGCGACGCAGGCGGGCGGCCTGAACGGCCTTGCCATGGAAATCCCCGCGTTCCGCCAGGCCGTTGCCGAGGCTGCCGGCACGAGCGAGGCGCTTTCGACCTTCTACCGCGCGCGCGATTATGCCCCGATCTGGACAGGCCCGGACGACGCCGAACGCCGGCGCGCCTTCCTTTCGGCACTGGCCCGCGCCGGTGATCACGGCCTGCCGCGCGACAGCTATGATCCCGAAACGCTGGTCGCTGCCTTCCATGCCGTCGGCACCGAACGCGACCGCGGCCTGCTGGAAGTGAAGATGAGCCGCGCCTTCCTGCGCTATGCGCGGGATATCAGCAGCGGCGTGATCGACCCCGCGCGCATCAATGACGATCATTTCAAGCGGGTGCTGCCCCGCCCCGACCCCTTGGCGACGCTGGAGCGTTTTGCCGCCGGCCCGCCTGCCGCGGTTCTGCGGGGGCTGGTGCCGCAGGCGCCCGAATATGCCCGGCTGATGCATGCCCGCGCCCGGATCGAGGCGCAGATTGCCCGTGGCGGCTGGGGGCCGCAGGTGGGCGCCGC
>SKWP01000445.1 GCA_007128865.1 Paracoccaceae bacterium | reverse complement strand
GCCGACGAGGCCGTTACCGCGCTGGCCTGGGCCATCTATGAGCCCGGCCGCGCCCGCGCGCTGGCACAGGCCGCGGTCGACCAGACCGGCCTGGGTGATGTCGAAAGCAAGGTGATCAAGAACCAGCGCAAGACCTTCGGTTGCCTGCGCGACCTGATGCGCATCCGTTCGGTCGGGGTGATCGAGGATGACCCGGCGCGCGGCATGGTCAAGTATGCCAAGCCGGTCGGCGTGGTCTGCGCCGTAACGCCATCCACCAACCCGGTCGCGACCCCGGTGAACAAGGCAATGTTCGCGGTGAAAAGCCGCAATGCGGTGATCATCGCGCCCTCGCCCTCGGCCCGCGAGGTGACGGCGGCGGCGGTCGATGCCATGCGCGCCGAACTGGCCCGCATCGGCGCGCCCGAAGACCTCGTGCAGGTGCTGCCGGCGCCGGTCGACAAGGCCACCACCCGGGCGCTGATGGAAGCCTGCGATCTGGTGGTCGTCACCGGCTCGCAGGACAATGTGCGCAGTGCCTACCGTTCCGGCACCCCGGCCATCGGGGTGGGGGCGGGCAATGTGCCGGTGGTGATCGATTCCAGCGCCGATCTCGACGACGCGGCCCGGAAGATCTGCATGTCCAAGATCTTCGACAACGCGACCTCCTGCTCGTCGGAAAACTCGGTGCTGATCATGGATGCGGTCTATGACGACGCCATCGCCGCATTGCGGCGGGCCGGCGGGTTCCTGTGCCCCGAAGATGCGCGCGGCCGGATACGGGACAGGCTGTGGATCAACGGCAAGCTCAACCGCAACCTCATCGCCCGCGATGCCGAAACCCTGCGCGCGGCCTTCGAACTGGGCGACGAGGCGCGCGGCAGCCGCTTTTTCATGGTCGAGGAGCCGCAGGTCGACCCCGAAAGCCCGTTCACCGACGAAAAGCTTTCGCTGGTGCTTGCCGTCTACCGCTGCCGCGACATGGATGATGCGGTGGCAAAGCTGGGCGCCATCCTCGATGTCAACGGCAAGGGCCATTCGGTCGGCATCCACACCGCCGAGCCCGCCCATGCCGAACGTCTGGCGCGCGAGATCGATGTGGTGCGGGTGCTGGTGAACCAGGCGCACACCTTCGGCAACGGCGGCAGTTTCGACAATGCGCTGCCCTTCACCCTGTCCATGGGCGGCGGTACCTGGGCGGGCAATTCGATCACCGAAAACCTCAATGCCAGCCATTTCATGAACATCACCCATCTGGTGCGCACCATCCCCGAAGACCGCCCCACCGAAGCGGCGCTGTTCGGGGATTACTGGGCACGATACGGCCGCTGACCGCGTGCCTGCGTCGAGGAGCAAGACATGACCGAAGCCGCAACCGCGCCGCGCGGCGATGCAGAAGGCCTGCGCTGCCTGCTGGCCCCGCGCTCGATCGCCATCATCGGCGTTTCGGCCGATTTCAACAAGCTCAACGGGCGGGTGATGAAGTTCCTGCTCGAAAAGGGGTATGAGGGCGCGATCTATCCGGTAAACCCGAAATATGCCGAAGTGGGCGGCCGGCGCTGCTTTGCCGATATCGGCGCCATCGGCGAACCGGTCGATCTGGCGGTTGTCACCGTGCCCGCGGCCGGGGTTCTGGCGCAGATCGAGGCCTGCGGTGCGGCCGGCGTGGGGGCTGCGGTGGTGTTTTCCTCCGGCTTCGGTGAAATGGGCGAAGACGGCCGCGCTCTGGAGGCCAGCATCGTCGCCGCGGCCCGGCGCAACGGGTTGCGGCTGTGCGGGCCCAACACGCTGGGCCTGATCAATGCCTTCGAAAAGGTCTACGCCACCTTCACCCAGTACGGCATGGGCCCGACGCTTTCGGGGCCGGTCGGGTTTGTCACCCAGTCCGGCGCCTTCGGAACCGCCATCGCGGCACTGGCGCGGCGCAAGGGCATGGGGCTTGGCTATTTCGTCAACACCGGCAACGAGACCGACGTGACCTTCGCCGACTGCATGGCCCATGTGATGGCAGACAGCCGCATCGGTGTCGGCGCGGGCTATATCGAGGGCATGACCGACGGGCCGGGTTTTGTTGCCGTCGCACAGGCGGCAATGGATGCCGACAAGCCGCTGGTCGTCACCAAGGTCGGGCGCACCGGGGCAGGGGCGCGCGCTGCCTCCAGCCACACCGGTGCGCTGGCGGGCGAGGATGTGGTCTTTGATGGGGTGGCGCGCCAGTTCGGCGTCTGCCGGGCCCGCAACGAAGAGCACATGCTCGACATCGTCGACCTGTTCACCAGCACCGCCATACCGCGGGGCCGCGGTGTTGCCATCGTCACCCAGTCCGGCGGTGCCGGCGTGCTGATGAGCGACCGCGCCGAGGAGGTTGGCCTCAAGGTGCCGACGCTGGCGCCCGAAACCGTGGCGCGGTTGCGCCAGGCGCTGCCGGCCTTTGCCTCGACAGGCAACCCGGTGGACGTCACCGCCCAGTTCATTGCCGACCCCTCGATGCTGACCGAGAGCGTCAAGGCGGTGCTGGACGATCCGCAGGTCGATATCGCGGTGGTCTGGCTGCAACTGATGGACGGCTTTGTGGACAGGCTGACCGAGACCTTCCGCCAGATCCGGGACGAGACGACAAAACCCTTTGTCGTCGCCTGGGTGGCTGCGCCAGAGGCCGGGCTCAAGGCGCTCAGGGATCTGGGCATCGGCGTTTTGCGGGGCGGAGAGCCGGCCATCGACGCCATCGCGGCGCTGGTGGAATGGGGCGAGGCCCGCGCGGCATGGCGCGCCGATGCCGCCGCCCGCGCTGCAACCGCCTTGCCCGCACCCGCACTGCCGGCAAGCGCGGGGCCGGTCCCGACGATCGAGGCCGCTGCGGTGCTGGCGGACGCCGGCGTGCCGCTTGCTGCTGTCGAGCTTGCCGGCACCGCCGATGAGGCCGTCGCCGCGGCCGGGCGGCTGGGCTATCCGGTGGCGCTCAAGATCGAATCGCCCGACATCCTGCACAAGACCGAGGCCGGCGGGGTGCTGATCGGCCTGAAGGATGCTGATGCGGTGCGGGCGGGCTTTGAACGGATTGTCGGGAATGCCGCAGACCGCGCCGCCGATGCACGGGTTTCCGGGGTTGTCGTGCAGGCCATGGGCAGCGGCACCGTCGAGATGGTCATCGGGCTGCGCAACGATCCGGTGTTCGGGCCGGTGGTCATGGCCGGGCTGGGCGGCATCTTTGTCGAGGTCTTGAAGGACGTGGCCTTTGCCCGCGCGCCGGTGACCGAGGCGCAGGCGCTGGCAATGCTCGACAGGCTGCG
>SKWP01000331.1 GCA_007128865.1 Paracoccaceae bacterium | reverse complement strand
TCAAATACGGGGGGTTTGGCACAGGGGCCGGACGAAAAGCGCGGATTTTCCGGCCGCGCGGCCGGTTTCGTGACTGCGGTCATGGTATCCTTCCAGATATTCGCCCTTCGTTGGGGAAGGGTGTCCCGCTGTCGCGCTTAGGGAGTCCGGCAGGAATTGGCAAGCACCAAAGTGAACTGTGTCGCCAGGGGTTCGCCCCCCGAAGGAAGGGGCCCGGTTGCGCGGCGCCGCGCAGCGCCCGACCGCCTCTTGCGGGCTCCCGGCCGTCATCGGATATCCCCGGTCACGCGGCCTGACCCGCGCCGGGCCACGGAGGTTGGCACGCACGCGATGCGGCAAGCAAGCCTGACCCTGAGGAGGCCGGCCTTGCCGACAGGTCGGGCCCGAAGGGCCGGCAACCCGGATCGACCCGCAACGGCCTTCGGCCGTGGACTACGCGAGAGCGGGATGGTGGGCGACCCTGGAATCGAACCAGGCGTGGGTCTCCCCGGCGGAGTTACAGTCCGCTGCCGCACCTTGCAGCACGTCGCCCAACGCCGCGCGGGATATCGGAGCCCCCCACCGCCGTCAACCGAAAAAACCCGCCGCCGCCGCGGGCAAGACGGGTTGCGCAAGGCCCATGGCTTGCCCATGGTGGCTGGCGGTTTCGGGGTGCTGGAATGAAAAAGCCTGACTGGGTGATCGAAAAGGAAAGGGCGCGGCGTGCCGCGGCGGCGGCAACCGTGTGGCTGTTCGGGCTGCATGCGGTGCGCGACGCGCTGGAAAACCCGCGCCGCGAGCGGCTGCGCCTGGTGGTCACCCGCAATGCGGCCGATCGTCTGGCCCCGGCGATTGCCGCCAGCGGGATGACGCCCGAAATCGCCGATCCGCGGCGGTTTCCGGTGCCGCTGGACCCCGCGTCGGTGCATCAGGGCGCCGCGCTGGAGGCAAGGCCGCTCGACTGGGGCGGGCTTGCCGCGGTGTGCGATCCGTCGCATGCCGGTGCGGCTGCCGTTGCTGTCCTGCTCGACAGGGTGACCGACCCCCATAATGTCGGGGCGATTCTCAGGTCGGCCGAGGTCTTCGGGGCCTGTGCCGTGATTGCGCCGGCGCGGCATTCGGCCCCCGAGACCGGCGCACTGGCCAAGGCGGCCTCGGGCGCGCTGGAACGGCAGCCCTATCTGCGCATCCGCAACCTTGCCGATGCGATGGGCGAACTGCAGGCCATGGGGTATGCCCTGATCGGGCTGGACGGGGACGCACAGGCAACCCTGGGCGAGGCCATGGGCGCTGTCGGCGGGCGGCCGGTGGGGCTGGTGCTGGGCGCCGAGGGCGCGGGATTGCGCGACCGCACCCGCAACAGTTGCGATACGCTGGCGCGGATACCTTCGGCCGGCGCCTTCGGTTCGCTGAATGTATCGAACGCTGCGGCTGTCGGGCTCTATGCGGCAACCATCAGGCACGGCGTGCCGGCTTGAGCGAATGCGCGGGCCTTCACGCTTGCGGGAAGGGGGCTTTCATCGTCTGCCGGTCTGGGCCATCCTGCGCGGCAAAGAGACAGCGGAATCGTCGCCGCACATGATCGCAATCCGAAGACATCCCACCCGCGACTGGATCGGCGTCTCTGTCGCTGTCCTGATCGCATTGTTCGGTGCCGCCAAGGCGCAGGCCGACGGGGTGCGCAGCACCGGCGTTGCGCTGATGGGCTATGATTCCGTGGCGTATTTCCACCAGAACGAGGCCCGCCCGGGTGCCGGAAACATCGCCCTGCGCTGGCGCGGCCTTGTCTGGCATTTCGCCTCGCCCGAAAACCGCGCCGCATTCGAGGCCAATCCGCGCGCCTTCGTGCCCCAGTTCGGCGGTCTCTGCCCCGAGGCACTGACCCGTGGCGAAACCGTTCCCGGCGATCCCCGCCACTGGACGATCCGGGACGGCAAGCTTTACTTTGCCCAATCAGCAGACGCCCTGCATCGGCTGAATTCGGATGCCGAGCGTATCCTGCCCGAGGCCGCCGGTACCTTCAGACGCATGCAACGCAACTGACAGCCGGATCACAGTTTCGGGAAAAGGGTGGAAATGATGCCGGCGCACACCGATATCTGACTGAGAGCGTGAGATCGGAACTTTCGCGTCTCTCTTCACTGTCCCTCGTTCCGTACTGGCGCCCGGCCTTTGGTCCGGGCGCTTCTTTCTGTCGGAACCCCTGTCCATCCGGCAATGCGGCGGTTAGCCTGTGGCAGATCCGCCGTTCGGCGGCCGCTGCCACGGCATGCAGGCGTGGCTTTGCCAGCAGGAGCAGCCGTGATGCCCGAACCCGATGACGAGCTGTTGCGGCGCATATTCCGGCGCACCCGTAGCATTGCCCTTGTCGGCGCCTCACCCGACCCGTCACGCCCGAGCCATTACGTCGGGCAATACCTGCGGCAGCGCGGTTATCGCGTGATCCCCGTGAACCCCGGTCTTGCCGGCAGCACGATGTTCGGCGAAACGGTGCGGGCGGCGATTGCCGAATGCCCGCCGGAAACCGACATGCTCGACATCTTCCGCCGCTCCGAACATGCGCCGCAGATCATCGCCGAAGCGCTGGATCGCTTGCCTCGGCTGCGCACCGTCTGGATGCAGATCGGCGTGACCAGCCCGCAAGGCCGCGCCCTGGCAGAGGCCCGCGGCTGCGACGTGATCGAAAACCGCTGCCCCAAGATCGAATACCACCGGCTTTTCGGAGTGACGGACCTGGCCGGCATCGGTGACGCCAGCAGCCTGCAGCGGCCGAATGGCGATGGCCGACGACGACAGGAACACAAATCGTAAGTCCCAGGGATCAGAATTTGCGACAGATCAATGCGCCGCGCGCCGGCCCGGGCTAGGGCATTGGCCTGTTCAGTCGTCACCCGGTACGAATCGCAAGGAGGCAAGGCCCATGGAGCAGGCCACAGGAATTCCGGCCCAGGCCGAAACCGCCGTCGAGGCCGATGGCACCGGTGCCCCGGTCACCGCGAAAACCCCGGCGGCGCGGCGACGCAGGCGGCCCTCGGCGGCGGCGGCTGATTCCGGCCCGGTGCCTGCCCCCGAAGTCATCCGCGAAGCCTTTGAAAGCACACGCTATCCCTATGCACATCGCATGGCGCGCAAGCCTTACGAGGCCGACAAGGCGCGGCTTCAGGCCGAGTTGCTCAAGGTGCAGAAATGGGCGCAGGACACCGGCGAAAAATTCGTGCTGCTGTTCGAAGGGCGCGATGCGGCCGGCAAGGGCGGAACCATCAAGCGCTTTACCGAACACCTGAACCCTC
>SKWP01000463.1 GCA_007128865.1 Paracoccaceae bacterium | reverse complement strand
TCACCACCCAGGCCGGCCACCCCAACCAGGTCGGGCCACGCAAGCGGCCGTTCCACACCATCATTCCCGGTTTCCTGATGCGCGGCGACCAGCCGCAGATGAGCTTTGGCGTGATGGGCGGGCCGATGCAGGCGCAAGGACACCTTCAGATGGTGATCCGCACCGTGCTGCACGGCCAGAACCCGCAGGCAGCCAGCGACGCACCGCGCTGGCGTGTGGTGCGCGGCCGCCGGGTGGCGGTAGAATGGGAAATGCCCGAACCGACGGTCGCGGCGCTTTCCGCCCTGGGCCACGAGGTCGTGCGCGAGACCCCGGACAGTGCATTCGGCTTTGGTGGCGCACAGCTGATCTGGCGCGACGGCGACACCTACATTGCCGGATCGGATCACCGCAAGGACGGCTGCGCGGTCGGCTTCTGACCGGGCCGCGCGGTGCGGACCCGGCAGGAACCGAATGTCGCCGCACCATGACGCCGCGATCCGGCGTTTCCGAACCCCATGGACGGCCGGCAGCGAATCGAATGCTGGCCGCCCGACGCAGCCGCGACCCTTCTGTCAGGTGCCGAACACTACCGCACTCTTTCGAGGACTGAACAGTAGTTCGCAACCGCAGCCCCTCCCATGTTGAACACGCCGGCAAGCGTGGCACCGGGGATCTGCATCGCACCGGCCTCGCCGGCGACCTGCATCGCCGCCATGGCGTGCATCGAAACCCCGGTGGCGCCGATGGGATGCCCCTTGGCCTTCAGTCCGCCCGAGGGGTTTACAGGAAGCCGCCCCTCGCGGGTGGCACTGCCATCGCGCACCACACGGTGGGCCTGACCCGATGCGGCCAGCCCCATCGCCTCGTACTGGAGCAGTTCGGCGATGGTAAAGCAGTCATGGGTTTCCGCCAGATCGAGATCGCCCAGCGTGACACCCGCCGCTGCCAGCGCCTGCGCCCAGGCCCGCCGCGCCCCGTCGAAGGCGATGATGTCGCGACCGGCCATCGCCATGGGCTCGTTGGCATGGGCGCGGCCACGGATACCGATGGCCCGGGCCAATCCCTGCGCGGTTTCGGCATCGGCCAGCACCAGCGCCGCCGCGCCATCCGAGATCAGCGAGCAGTCGGTGCGGCGCAGCGGCCCGGCAACCATCGGGTTCCTTTCGGAAACCGTGTTGCAGAACTCTGCGGTGAACGCCTTGCGCATATGGGCATAAGGGTTGGCCAGACCGTTGGCATGGTTCTTGGCAGCGATCATCGCCAACTCTTCGGAACGGTCGCCATGGCGCTGGAAATAGATTTCGGCGATGCGCCCGAAGATACCGGCAAAGCCGCCTTCCACATCGGCTTCCTGCCTGCGGTAGCTGGCGCCAAGCAGGATATCCCCGACCTCGGTTGTCGGCGTGGCCGTCATCTTCTCGGCGCCGACCACCAGCGCGATGCGCCCGCGCCCTGCGGCGATGAAATCCATCGCGGTGTAAAGCGCGGCCGAACCCGTGGCGCAGGCGTTTTCCAGCCGCACCGCCGGCACCCGGCCCAGTGCCGGCACGCCCATGCCCACCAGCGCGCCCTGGAAATCCTGCCGTGAAAAGCCGTTGTTCATGACGCCGACGAAGATGCCGTCGACATCCTCCGCGCCAACCCCGGCATGCTCCAGCGCCGCCGGAACCACCGAAGCCATCAGCGCCTCGGTATCCTCCAGCTCCGACTTGCCGAACGGCGAATGCGCCCAGCCAACGATCTGCGCCCGCTCCATGGCAACCTCCCTCGCCAGTCAGGACGAAGTAGAGCACCGGGCCCGGGGCCGCGCAAGCCCGGTGCAAGGGCGGCATCGGGCAGGCAACACGGCATTTCGGCCGCTTTCGGGGACGCCGGCGGCACAGAAGCTGTCGCAAGGGGGCAGACATCGACGCGCGCAGGCAGTAACAAGGCCCTCCCATACCTGCGAGGCTGGCGATGTTCCTGTCGGTATTCGACATGTTCAAGATCGGAATCGGCCCGTCATCGTCACACACCATGGGGCCCATGGTGGCGGCGGGGCGGTTTCTCGACCATCTGCGCAGCCTTCCCTTTGCCGTGGCGGGGGTACGGGTGCGGCTGCACGGATCGCTGGCCTTTACCGGCGTTGGCCACGCGACCGACCGCGCGGTGATCCTTGGCCTTGCCGGGTTTTCGCCGCAGGATTACGACCCTGACGCCGCCGAGACGGCGCTGGCCTCTGTCACGGCGACCCGGCGTGTGGCGCCGCCGGGGCTTTCGCTGCACTTCGATCCGCAAGCCGATCTGGTGTTCGACTACGGCCCGCCGCTGCCCGGCCATGCGAACGGCATGGTGGCAATGGGGCTCGATGCGCAAGGCGACGTCATCGCGCAGGAGACCTATTATTCCGTTGGCGGCGGCTTCGTGCTGACCGGGGCCGAACTGGCGGCCGGAACAGCGGATTCTGCCGCCGGCAACTTTCCGTTTCCGTTCGAATCCGCTGCCAGCATGCTGCAGATGGCCGCCGCCAGTGGTCAGAGCATCGCCGCCATGAAACGCGCCAACGAGCTGAAGCTGCGCAGCGCTGCCGAACTGGACGCAGGCATGGCCCGGATCTGGGCGGTGATGGAGGCCTGCATGAACCGCGGGCTGGAAACCGATGGTATCCTGCCCGGCGGGCTGAAGGTACGGCGCCGCGCCAGGGCCATGTACGAAAGCCTGCGCGCCGGCGCCGGGCGCAACCTTGCCCCCCCGCATGAAATCAACGACTGGATCGGCGCCTATGCGATGGCGGTAAACGAGGAAAACGCCGCCGGCGGGCAGGTGGTGACAGCGCCCACCAATGGCGCCGCCGGGGTGGTGCCGGCCGTCATACGCTACTGGCTCGATCATGTGCCGGGCGCCAGCCGGTCACGGCTGGGCGATTTCCTGCTGACGGCAGCCGCCATCGGCGGGCTTATCAAGCACAACGCCAGCATATCCGGGGCGGAATGCGGCTGCCAGGCCGAGGTGGGATCGGCCGCGGCGATGGCGGCGGCTGGGTTCTGCGCCGTTCTGGGCGGAACGCCGGCCCAGATCGAGAACGCCGCCGAAATCGCGCTGGAACACCACCTCGGCATGACCTGCGACCCGGTAAGGGGGCTGGTGCAGGTGCCCTGCATCGAACGCAACGGTCTTGGCGCAATCAAGGCGATCAGCGCTGCCTCACTGGCATTGCGTGGCGACGGCACGCATTTCATGCCGCTCGACAACTGCATCGCGGCGATGCGCCAGACCGGCGCCGACATGAGCGCGAAATACAAGGAAACGGCTCTGGGCGGGC
>SKWP01000295.1 GCA_007128865.1 Paracoccaceae bacterium | reverse complement strand
GGCGCAAGGGCTGCTTCAGGATTGCATCGCGCAACGGGTTCTCGCCCAGGTCGTATTCCACCAGGACCGGGGCAGGGATGTTGTCGCTGTGCGGGTAGACCCCGAGCGCGGCGACGAAATGGCAGGCTGCCGCAAGCCCCACGGCCGACCCCCAGACATGCGGCGACAGGCGCAGGTGTTCCAGCCGCGCGATATCGGCGATCCGCCGGGCCTGGCCCAACCCGCCGCACAGCGACAGATCCGGTTGCAGGATATCGGCGCCGCGAACCTCGGCCAGGCGGCGGAAGTCATGGGCGGTATAAAGCGCCTCGCCGGTGGCAATCGGCATGGGCGCCCGCGCGCGCAATTCTCCATAGCCGCGAAAGTCCTGTGGCGGCAGCGGCTCCTCGTACCAGGCGATGCGGAACTTCTCGATCCGGCGCATGCTGTCGAGCGCCAGATCAACGGTGTAGTTGCCGTTGCTGTCCACCATCAGGTCGATGTCGTCGCCAAGGATTTCCCGCGCGGTGCGCACGCGAAATTCGTCCGATGCCGGCGAGCGCCCGATCTTGATCTTGATCGCCCGGTGCCCCTTGCCGGCAACCGATTCCATCTGCGCGGCAAAATCCGCATCGGCCATCCGGGTGATGTATCCGGTGGAGGCATAGACAGGCACGCGATCCACCCGGGCGCCGCCGATCATCGCGTGCAGCGGGACGCCGAGTGTCCGCGCGGCTGCGTCGCGCGCGGCGACGTCGATGCCCGAGATCACTGCCATGAGCTGGTTCTGGATGCCGAAATGGTAGTGGCGCGACAGGATCAGATCGACCGGGTGTTCATGCGCAAAGACATCGGCGCCGATGAAGTAGTCGCGGATCAGGTCGAGATAGGCGGCGCTCACGCTTGGCGGACCCCATGCCTCGCCCAGCCCACGCACGCCGTTGGCCAGTTCGATCACGATGATGCCGGTCTGCCGCGACGCGGTCAGCCCCCGGGCCATGCCGTAGGCAAGCTCCGGGTCGAAGCTGTGGCGCAGGGCGATCAATCGGATGTCGCGAATGGCGTGGTCGATCAAGAACTGGCCTCCGCAGAAAGCGCCGTTTTCCGGCTGGTTCATTGTGGGCCAAATCCATACCAATTCAGCCCTTTTCCGATCCAATCCTTCCTTTAACGCGGGGTGTTGTCAAGCCTTCCCTGTGCCGGTTGCAGCGATGGCCGGCGCCTGACGGCGCGCGGAACCGGCACGCTGCTGTCGTTGGCGAAACGCCGCGATTGTCGTGGCATCTAGCCCCAGTTCGGCAAGGATCGCCTCGCTGTCGGCACCAACCTGCGGCGGAGGTGACCTGAGCGCCGGGCCGCCATGGTCCATGCGGAAGGCGGCCAGCGGGACCTCCATGCTGCCAAGATCGGGCGTCTCCAGTCTGGCGGTCACGCGGCGGCTGTGCCTCTGCGCGTCGTCAAGCGCCTCGTGCAGCCGTCTGACCCGTGCCGCAGGAACGCCATGAGCCTGAAAGAACGCCTCCCACTCGTCGGCCGTCCGCGCAGAGAGGATTTCGCCCAGCAGCGCTTCCTCGGCCTCGAACCCTGCCGCACGGGCCTCATAGTCGGCAAGCGCCGCTTCGGGCCGGCCCAGTGCCTGCCACATGCGGTGATACTGTTTCATGTTTGCCGCCCCCAGCATCACCATCCCGTCCCGGGTCGGATAGGCATTGCAGGCGGCGTTGGTCATCGAATTGCCGCGCGGTTCCGGATGATGCCCGGTGCGCGTGTAGGATGTCACTTCGAGGCTCTGCAGGATGATGCCCACGTCGTACATGGCAAGGTCAATTCGCTGCCCGCGACCGGTCCGGGCGCGCTGGAAAAGTGCCGCGGCGATGGCAAAGGCGCCGGTGGTGCCGGTGGCATAGTCGATGGCAGGCGGTCCGATCTTGATCGGGTTCACCTGGGGCGTGCCGGTCATGGCCATGATGCCGGTCGCGGCCTGAACGACATAGTCATAGGCGGTCTGGCTGCCACGGGGGCCGGACTGCCCGAATGCCGACATCGACACATGCACAAGCTGTGGATTGGCCCCTGCCAGCGCATCGACATCCACACCCAGCGCGGCAAGGGCACCGGGGCGGTAGTTTTCGACCAGCACATCCGCCGTCGCGACCAGTTGCAGAAGGATTTCGCGGTCTTCCGCTTCCCGGAGGTCGAGCGCCAGGGCGCGCTTGTTGCCGCCCTGGGTCAGGAATGCCGTTCCCATCGCGCGTTGGTTGAGTTCGGGCTCAAGCCCCCAGAAGCGGGCCATGTCCGGGTCGGTCGGGTTTTCGATCTTGATGACCTCGGCCCCCAGAAGGGCAAGCTGGTAGGTGGCGAAAGGCCCTGCAAGCACATGCGTGAGGTCGAGAATGCGGATTCCTTCAAAGGGTTGACGGTCGGGCATGGCGTTTCTCCTGCCGGGGCATCGCTCGGGCAAGGCAGTCGGGGCCGGGGGCCGTGTGAGCCGGCCTTCTGTGCCGAGGCGTGGTGTTCATGAAGCACAAGCAAGCATATCGAGCGCGCCCGGGTTTGCCTAGAAGGCCACACCGCCAAACCCGACTGCGCCGCCAGCACGGGCGGCCGTCACGCCGCGCGCACACGCCGTGCCGACGCGCTTGCGGCTCACCCACCGCAGCGGCATCGTCGAAACCGTCACCGAAAGCTGGCAGGGCACGAACCGCGCCCGGCTGCCCCGCATCCACCGGAAGGCCGACGCGGCTGTCGCCCCGCCGCAAGTCGGGTCATTCGGCCGGGATCGCGTCCGGAGTTGCCTTGTCGCAGGGTCAGCCGCCCAGGCCCGCGCGCAGTGCAGCGCGCGAGACCGGCATTCGGAGCGTCGCATCGCAGATAGCCGATCGTTCCGAGCCGAAATCGTCTCCGGCAACCGCTGCCGAACAGGCTATGACCACGAAATCGCGGGTCTGCTTGCGGAATGAAAGCAGGCAGTCAACGCCGGTTTCGACATCTTCGAACGCGTCGAAATTGACGATGATGTGCGAGAAGGCACCCTTCATGCCAATCACATTGGCAAGCTGGCTCACACCGGGAGCCGAAGCCGTGGCCCTGACGCCAAACGCGCGCAGGTGTTCCCTCATGCTGGCAAGTTGCGCAGATGAGAACCCGACAAGCAGCACCCGTGCATCGGACAGCGTAGCGCCGCGCACGCTGTCTTCGGCCCGCGCGAACAGCCGTTGTTCAAGACCCTTGCCCGAGATGGTCTCGAAGACCGCCCGCCCGATCATCCGGGATGGCATCCGGCGCACCGGTGCCGGGTGCGGTGCT
>SKWP01000368.1 GCA_007128865.1 Paracoccaceae bacterium | reverse complement strand
GCGGGGTGACCATCGCCTCGGCCCCCGGCGCGGGCGTGGCCGACGACAAGGCGGTCTATTGCTTCGTGCCCGAGATGATCCGCTTCTATCTGGGCGAGGAGCCGATCCTGCAGAACGTCCCCACCTGGCAGTGCAGCAAGCGCGACGAGCTGAAATACGTCCTCGACAACCTGTCCGATCTGGTGGTCAAGGAGGTCCACGGCTCCGGCGGCTACGGCATGCTGGTGGGGCCCGCCTCCACCGCCGAACAGGTGGCGCGGTTCCGGGAACGGCTGGTGGAAAACCCCGGCAACTACATCGCCCAGCCCACCCTGTCGCTGTCCACCTGCCCGACCTTCGTGGAGGATGGCGTGGCGCCGCGCCATGTGGACCTGCGCCCCTATTGCCTCGTGGGCGAACGGATCGAGCTGGTGCCGGGCGGCCTGACGCGGGTGGCGCTGACCGAGGGCAGCCTCGTGGTGAATTCCAGCCAGGGTGGCGGGGTCAAGGACACCTGGGTGCTGGCGGAATGAGCGCAGGACACGGGGAGGGCGGGCGATGCTGAGCCGGACAGCCGAAAACCTCTACTGGATCGCCCGCTACATGGAGCGGGCCGAGAAATCGGCGCGCCTGCTGCAGGTGGGCGAACGGATGTCGCTGATCCCCGGCGCCGGCGACGGGCACCGCAGCGAATGGGACAGCATCCTGCGCGCCTCGGGCACCGCCGAAGGTTTCGCGCGCAAGTACGACGACCCGGTGCAGCGCAACATCGAAAGCTATCTGTTCTTCGACACCGAAAACTCCTCGTCCATCGCCGCCTGCATCACCCGGGCGCGCGAGAACGGGCGCATCGTGCGCACCGCGCTGACCACCCAGGTCTGGGAGGCGCTGAACACCGCATTCCAGGAACTGCGCGCGCTGCAGCGCACCGAACGCTCCGAGCTGCCGCTGAGCATGCTGACCGACTGGACCCTGCGCCACTGCGCCCAGCTGCGCGGCGCCATCGATGCCACCCAGCTGCGCAACGACAATTTCGATTTCCTGCACCTGGGCTATTTCCTCGAACGCGCCGACAACACCGCGCGGCTGCTGGATGTGAAGTATTTCGTGCTGCTGCCGCGGGTTGACTTCGTCGGTTCCGGGCTCGACAACTACCAGTGGACGACGCTGCTGCGCGCGCTCTCGGCGCACCGGGCGTTTCACTGGGCCTATGGCGGCGAGGTGACGGCGGCCAAGATCGCGCATTTCCTGATCCTCAACCCGCAATGCCCGCGCTCGCTGCTGACCTGTGTCTCGGGCGCGGCCGAGCATCTGGAACGCCTGGCGCGCGGCTACCAGCGCAGCACCCCGGCCCAGAGCCGGGCGCGGGCGATGCTGGGCGGGCTGGCCGAGATGACCGTCGACGACATCTTCGACGAGGGGCTGCACGAATTCCTGACCCGCTTCATCGGCGATGTGGCCGGTCTGGCCGGGCTGGTGCACGAGGTGTATCTGAGCGGGGATGTGCGATGATCCTGAGCGTCGAGCATGTCACCACCTATCGCTACGACCGGCCGGTGCGCGGCGTGGTGCAAAGCCACCGGCTGACCCCGTCGCGCTTTGACGGCCAGCGGGTGATCAGCTGGGCCGTCCGGGTTTCCGACGGCATCCCCGGCGGTGCCTTCCGCGACGGGGCCGGGGACTGGGTCAGCGCCCATTCCGCCCGCGGCCCGCTGGATGCGCTTTCCGTCACCGTCACCGGACAGGTGGAAACCACCGATCTTGCCGGCGTGCTGCGCGGCCATCGCGAACGGGTGCCGCCCGGCGCCTATCTGCGCGACACGCTGGCCACCCGCGCCGATCTGGCGCTGACCGAACTCGGCCGCACCGCCGCCGGCGGCGGCGGCGACGGGCTGGAACGGGCGCATCGGCTGGCCGCGGCGGTGGCCGATGCCATCGCCTACCGGCCCGGAACCACCCATGCCCACACCACCGCAGCCGAGGCGCTGGGCCAGGGCGAGGGGGTGTGCCAGGACCACGCCCACGCCCTGATCGCGGTGGCGCTGACCCAGGGGCTGCCGGCGCGCTATGTCTCGGGCTATCTGCATGCCACCGAAGACGGCATTCCCCACGAGGCCGCCCATGCCTGGGCCGAAATCTGGGTCGAGGGGCTGGGCTGGGTCGGTTTCGACGCTGCCAACCGCTGCTGCCCGGACGAACGCTACATCCGGCTCGGCTCGGGCCATGACGCCCGCACCGCGGCGCCGATCCGCGGCATCGCGCGTGGCGCAGGGTCCGAGAGCCTTGACGTCACCGTTGCAGTGGAGGCCGGGCAGCAGTAACGGAAGCATGTCAGGGCAGGGGGGCGCTGCCCCCCTCTTCGGCTGCGCCGAATTCACCCCCCGGGATATTTGGGCAAGGATGAATGCCCGTCAGTGCAGGGCCCGAGAATCGGAGACGGACATGACCTATTGCGTGGGGTTGCTGCTGAAGGCGGGCATGGTGCTGCTGTCGGACACCCGCACCAATGCCGGGCTCGACAACATCGCCACCTACCGCAAGATGTTCCTGTTCGAGGAGCCCGGCGAGCGGGTCATCGCGATCCTGACCGCGGGCAGTCTTTCGGTCACCCAGACCACCATCGCGCGCCTGCAGGAGGCGATCAGCGGCGACCCCGGCGCGGAGGCGACGGAATCGATCATGACCGCCCCCACCATGCTGCGCGTGGCCGGGATCGTCGGGCGCACGCTGGCCGCGGTCCGGGCCGAGGTGGCCGACAAGATGGCGGCGATGAAGCAGTCGGCCACCGCCAGCATGATCGTTGCCGGGCAGCGCCAGGGCGGCGGGATGCGGATGTTCCTGATCTATCCGGAGGGCAATTTCATCGAGGCGACCGAGGACACGCCGTTCCTGCAGATCGGCGAGCACAAGTACGGCAAGCCGATCCTGGACCGGGTGGTGACGCCCGACACCTCGCTGGCCGATGCGCGCAAGGCGGTGCTGCTGTCGATGGATTCTACCATCCGGTCGAATCTGTCGGTGGGCATGCCGCTCGATCTGGTGGTGATCGGGGCCGATGCCTGCCGGGTCGGCGAACAGCGCCGCATCGAGGCCGGCGATCCGGGTTTTGCGCGCATGTCGGAGGCCTGGTCGCAGGCGCTGCGCGAGGCGTTCCGCGGCATCGAGGCCTGATCCGCCGCTGCCGCCGCCGCAGGCCCCGGCCCCGGTCGTGTCAGGGCCGCACGGTGCCGTCGCCGGTGACGAGGTACTTGAAGCTGGTGAGCTGTTCGGCACCCACCGGGCCGCGGGCGTGCATCTTGCCGGTGGCGATGCCGATTTCCGCGCCGAGCCCGAATTCGCCGCCGTCGGCGAACTGGGTGGAGGCGTTGCGCATCAGGATCGCCGAATCGAGCCGGGTGAAGAAGCGTTCGGCAGCGGCGTCGTCTTCGGTCAGGATGCTTTCGGTATGGCTGGAGCCGTAGCGGCGGATATGGGCGATGGCGGCATCGATATCGTCCACGACCCTCGCGGCGATGATGCTGTCGAGGTATTCGCGGCCCCAGTCGTCGGCCGTGGCCGGCACCACGCCGGGCAGGTGCTGCAACGCCGGGCAGCCGCGCAGCTCGACCCCGGCGGCGACGAGGTCGGCCACCAGCTGTGCGCCCAGCGTGGCGGCCACGGCGCGGTGGATCAGCAGGCATTCGGCCGCGCCGCAGACGCCGGTGCGGCGGGTCTTGGCGTTGAGCACCACGCGACGCGCCTTTTCGGGGTCGGCGGCGGCATCCACGAACACATGGCAGATGCCTTCGAGATGGGCAAAGACGGGCACGCGGGCCTCGGCCTGCACCAGGCCCACCAGCCCCTTGCCGCCGCGCGGCACGATCACATCGATATGCGCGACCATGCGCAGCATGGCGGTGACGGCGGCGCGGTCGCGGGTCGGCACCATCTGGATGGCGTCGGCGGGCAGGCCGGCGGCAGCCAGCCCGGCGACCATGCAGCCGTGCAGCGCGGTGGAGGAATGGAAGCTTTCGGACCCGCCGCGCAGGATCACCGCGTTGCCGGCCTTCAGGCACAGCGCGCCGGCATCGGCGGTGACATTGGGCCGGCTTTCATAGATCACGCCCACCACGCCCAGCGGCGTGCGCACCCGGCGGATGCGCAGGCCCGAGGGCACGGTCCAGTCGGCGATCACCGCACCGACCGGGTCATCCTGTGCGGCCACGGCGCGGAGGCTTGCCGCAACGCCGGCCAGCCGGCCGGGATCCAGCGCCAGACGGTCGAGCATCGCAGCGGAAAGGCCACGCGCGCGCGCCGCGTCCATGTCGCGGGCATTGGCTGCCAGCAGCGCATCGCTGCGTGCCTCGACCGCGTCGGCGGCGGCGTCCAGCGCCCGGCGCTTGCTGCCGGGGGATGCAAAGGCCAGTTCGGCGGCAGCCGCGCGGGCGCGGGCGCCGATCGCGGTCATCTGCGCGCCGATGTCGGTATCGGCGATGCTGGCGGCTTCGGTCATGGCAATCCCTCCGGTAGCGGCCCCAGATAGCGCCGTGGCCGTCCGACGGGCAAGCCGGAATCGGGCCTCAGCCGCGCAGCCGTTCCACCTGTCCGATGTAGCCGGATGGATCAATGACCACATCGACGACTGCGGGGCCTTCATGCGCCAGCCCGCGGGCAAGCGCCGCGTCCAGGTCCCCGGGGGTTTCGCAGCGAATGCCCAGCGCCCCCAGACCGCGCGCGGCGGTGGCGAAATCGGCGGGTGCGAAGCCAACGCCCAGCGGTGCCATGCCGCTGCGCGCCTGCTTTACCCCGATCAACGACAACGCGGAGTCGTTGAACACCACCACGGTCAGGTTGCAGCCCGCCTGAACGGCCGTCGCCAGTTCGCCGAGGCACATCGCAAGCCCGCCATCGCCGGTAAAGGCGATCACCGGGCGTTGCGGTTCGTGCAGGGCTGCGGCGATGGCGGCAGGCAGGGCAAAGGCCATGGTGGCCAGGCCATTGGAGATCAGCACCTCGTTGGGCGCGTCGGCTTGCCAGAATGCCATGGCCGGCAACATGTGGGCGCCGGCGTCCACGGTCAGGCGCGTGCCCGCGGGCGCGGCGCGGCGGGCGGCCTCGACCACCGTCTGCGCGGTTATCGGCCCGCCGGAGTCGATGGCAAGCCTGGCCTGCAGGGCGCTGCGCATGGCTGCGAATTCCGGCTCCGTCCAGGCGCTGCCTCCGGCCGGAGCGGCAGCCGCGAGCGCCCTCGCGATCGCGTCCAGCGGGCCGATCGGGCTGGCATCGGGGGCCATGTAGCGGCGCTCGTACGGGTGCAGGCTGGCATCAATCACCTTGTGGTCGGGGTAACGCCACGGTTGCAGGGCGAATTCCACCGGGTCGGCGCCGAACAGCACGATCAGGTCGGCCTGCGAAAGCTCGGCCGATTCGCCGGCGCCACCGACATAAAGCCCGATGACCCGCGGGTCGGCATCGGGCAGCACGCCCTTGGCCTTGTAGGTGGGAAACACCGGGCAGTTCAGCGCATCGGCCAGCAGCCGCAGCGCCGCCACATGGGCGGGATCGCGCACGGTTTGCAGCCCGGCGACGATTGCCGGGCGCCGGGCTGCACCGATCAGCTCCCGGGCGCGCTCGATCTCCCGTGCGGCCGGGCCGGGCGGGGATGCCGGCGCCGGGGTTCGCGTCCGGTGTCCGCTGACCGGACGCTTTGCGCGGGCTGCGGTGAATTCGACACAGACCGGGCCGCGCGGGTGGGTCAGCGCAAGATCGAGAAGGTCGGCGGTTTCGATCCCCGGTGCCGGTCCGTCGAGGCGGCCATAGCCCTTGACCAGCGGTGCCGCCATGGCCGGCTGATCCAGAACCTGATGGCTCTGGTATGCCAGTCCGGCGGGGTCGAAGCCGTCGGTGAACAGAAGCATCGGGGCCCGGTCGAGCAGCGCACAGGCAAGCCCGTTCAGGCCGTTGGCCAAACCCGGGCCCTTTGTCGCCAGTGCCGCGCCGGGCCTGCCGGTCAGTTCGCCGGTGACCGCCGCCATGATCACGGCCGGGGTTTCGGACCGGGTCAGGACAAAGGGGATGCCCCGCCTTGCCGCCGCCTCGATGACCTGCAGGCTGGAGCCGCCGCCGGGCACGCCGAATATCCGCTGCACGCCATGGGCAACGCACTGGTCGACAACGGCTTCTGCAAGGGTGAGGCTCGTGTCGGTCATGCCTTGCCCCCGGTCGGGTCGTTCAGCGGCAGTCCTTCCTGCCAGAGACCGCGCGCCACCAGCTCGGCTGCCAGCCAGTCGGGCTCGATCTCGCCGCGGGCGATTGCGGCCATGCGTGCATCCTCGATCGTCTGGCGGCTTTCGGTGCCCGTCACCGCTGCCGGAAGCTCGGCGGCCGGCACCACGCAGACGCCATCGCCATCGGCCACCACGATGTCCCCGGGCTCGACCATGAGGCCGCCACAGCACACCGGAAAGCCGATTTCACCGGGGCCATCCCTGCTGCCGCCCCGGGGGTTGATGCCGCGGCTCCAGACCGGAAGGCCATCGGCGGCGATGTCGGCCGCATCGCGAACGGCGCCATCCAGGACCACGCCGGCGATGCCGCGTGCCATCGCCGCGCGCGACACGATCTGCCCCCAGATGCCGAAATCGCAGTTGCCGCCGGCATCGACGACCACCACATCGCCCTTGCGGGCCAGCATGACAGCTGCGTGGACCATCAGGTTGTCACCGGGACGCACCTGCACCGTGAAGGCCGGTCCGCAGACCTTCATCGACAGCGCCAGCGGGCGGATGCCGTTGTCCATGATCCGGCGGCGCCCGATGGCATCGCCAACCAATGATGCCGCCTGACCGGACAGGGCGGCGATATGCGCCGGGTCGGGCCGGGGCAGGCCGGTGCGGATGCGGCATCCGGGGACGCCGAAGGTTCGGGCACGGGCGGTCTGGTCGGACATGGACGGGCTCCTTGGCAGTACTGCGTGTCAGTGGGTGGCTGTTTCGGCAATGGTTTCGCCGCGGGCCAGCGCTTCGAGGCTGCGCAGCAGTCCGACGGGCAGGGGGATTCCGTCGCGCATGCGCAAGGCGCGCATCGTCTGTTCGGAATGCCCGGGATAGCGCACGGGGCGTTCAGGGTCCGCCGCCGGGGTCGACAGGAGTTCGTTTAGAAGCGTATCCATCCTGGCGCGGAATTCCGAACGGGCCATGAATCTCCCCGGATCGATTGCCAGAAAGAAATGCCCGTTGCCCTGCGGCAGATCCATCTGCTGCAGCATCGATCGCGGATCGGTGCCGAACAGGGCTCCGGTGAGGACACCGGCCAGGATGTCCATACCCACCGCGAGGCCATAGCCCTTGTGGCCACCGATCGGCAGCATCATTCCGCGCAGCGCCTGTGCGGGGTCGGTCGTGGGCAGCCCGTCGGGCCCTGTGGCCAGCCCTTGCGGGATCGGATCGCCGCGTTCCCTTGCGGCACGGATGCGGCCGCGGGCAGCGATGCTCATTGCCATGTCGAGCATGAAATGCGGGTTTCGGCGGGCCGGCGCAGCGATGACCAGCGGGTTGTTTCCCACCCGGGCTTCGGTTCCGCCGGTGGGGGCAAGGCTGCGGATCGCGTTGGTTCCCGCAACCAGCACCATGCCTGCATTGCAGGCGCGAAGTGCATAGGGGCTGCCGGCGCCGAAATGACTGCCGTTGCGAACCCCGACAAGGCCCAGACCTGTTTCGCCTGCCAGATCCAGTCCGCGCCGCAGCGCTTCGGCGGCCACGGCCGGACCAAGGCCGTTGTCGCCGTCCAGCCGCATCAGCGAGGGACCCAGTCTTTCGCCGTGCATCTGCGGCCGCGGGTTGAGCGAGCCGCGCCGCAGCCGTGCAGCATAGGCAATGACCCGGCGCAACCCGTGCGAATGGAACCCCATCAGATCGCCCTCGACAAGGATGTCGGCGGCGTCGGCGGCGGCTTCGGGGGTTGCGCCGGCCTGTTCGAAGGCGGCGCAGGCAAGGGCCGTCAGATGCGCCCGCGATTGGATCGACGGAGATCGGTCTTGCTGCTGCACGGTCCTCTCCGCGAACGGGTGGGTTCGGGGCATACCCTAGCGGAGTGTACTATTGTCAGCAATGGCATACAACTGGGCCGCGCCACCCGGGCGTGGCTACAATGCCGATGGCGTTGGTCGCCACAAGGTCCCCTCGGGGCCGGCGCCGATGGTCAGCTTGAGTTCGAATTCATAGACATCCGGTCGGTAAAGCGCCCGGATGCGCTCGATCACCCGGTCGTCCTGATCCCGGACCAGACGGTGAATGCACAGCAGCGGCGCCCCGACATCAACCCCAAGCAGCGGTGCCACGTTGGGGCATGCCGCGCGTGCGGTGGTGCGCTGGTGGGCCGCCGCGACGACGATTCCGGCCCGTTCGAACAGCCGCAGAAGCGGCATCCTTTCCAGATCCTCGGCGGTGAATGTGCGCCCGATGTCCTGGGGCACATGCGTGACGGCATGCGAAAAGGCCCGCCCCTTGTAGCTGCGCAGGCGTATCGCCTTCTGGACGATGCTGCCTGCCTCGATGCCCATTTCCAGCGCCACTTCGGCCGATGCCGGCACGTAATCGAATTCGAGAACCTTCACGCTTGTCCGAAGCCCCATGGCCAGCAGGTTCTCGACCAACCCGGAGACATCGGCCTTGACCCGCCGATACCCGCCGGGCGGCGGAGTGGGAAAGGTTCCGCGGCCGCGCTGGCGGAGGATCAGGCCCTCACGTTCGAGGCGTTCGAAAGCCTTCCGGATGGTGATGCGCGAGACCGAAAACTGCCCGGCAAGCTCGATTTCGCTCGGCATGACCTGATCGGCCGGATAGACGCCGTCGAGTATGCCTTCCCGAAGCACCATGTAGATGCGATGGTAAAGCGGTGTCGGGTCTTCCGGTGCGGAAGCGCTGACGCGCAATGAGGACCGGTGATCCATGACTGCTTCCAAGGGTCTGACACAAAAAGTGCGGCGATCGTCGGTTCCAGGCACCGCATCCTGACACTGTGCGACAGTTCTCTGTCCGAGTCAAAGCTCCTGACATCCGCAGAGTCGTTTTCGGGTCATATAGTATTGACCTGAATACTTTTGCGGTGCTAACCGGATCCGACGCCATCGACGGGGTACCCGAATGGATTTCCGGCCCACCGCAGAACAGACACTCTTTCGGGATCAGGTATCCCGCTGGGCAAGGCAGTACCTGGCAGAAGGCGCGCTGCGGCGCGCCCAGGCGCCGGAGTTTCCGTTCGATGTGGCACGCCTTGCCGCCGATGCCGGGCTGCTTGGCATAACCATCCCCGAGGCCGATGGCGGGCAGGGCGGCACGCTGATGGATGCGGTCATCGCCATAGAACAGGTTGCGCTGGTCTGCCCCAAGAGCGCCGATGTCATTCAGGTCGGCAATTTCGGCCCGATCCGCACCTTTGCCGAATACGCCAGCCCCGAACAGAAGCAGCGCTATCTGGGGCGGCTGCTGCGCGGCGAGGCGGTCATCGGGCTGGGAATGACCGAGGCCGAGGCGGGCTCGGCCGTCACCGACCTGTCAACACAGGCAACGGCCGATGGCAGCGGTTTTCGGCTGAACGGCGGCAAGGTGTTCACCAGCCATTCGGTCGAGGCCGATGTCTTTCTCATCTACTGCCGGTTCGGGCCGGGGACATCCGGCATCGGGTCGGTCATCGTCGAGCGCGGCGCCGAGGGCTTTGGTTTCGGAAAACCCGCGCGCTATCTCAATGGAGAGCAATGGTGCGCGCTGTTCTTCGACAATGTGCGCATCCCGCCCGAGAATGTGTTGCTCGGGCCCGGCGGGTTCCGCCGCCAGATCGCCGGGTTCAATGCCGAAAGGATCGGCAATGCCGCGCGCTCGATGGCCCTGGGCCGGCACGCGTTCAATGTTGCGCGGGATTATGTATCGGTTCGGACCCAGTTCGGCCGGCCGTTGTGCGAATTCCAGGGAATTCAGTGGAAGTTTGCCGATATGCACGCCCGTCTCGAGGCGGCGCAGCTGATGCTTTACCGGGCCGCCGCTGCCGCAGACCACGGCCTGCCCGATGCACAGGCAACCTCGGTTGCGAAATACCTGTGCAATCAGATCGGATTCGATGCCGCCAACGAGGCGATGCAGGCGATGGGCGGCATGGGATACTGTGACGAGACGCTGGTGGAGTACTGCTTTCGAAAGACCAGGGGCTGGCGGATTGCCGGTGGCTCGACCGAAATGATGCTCAACCGGATTGCCGAAGGGGTCTTCGGTCGGCGATTCAGTCAGCGGCCGGACCCCGGCCGAAGCGTCGAATGACCGTTTCGGGCCAGGCCGACGCCGACGCCGAACTGGCTGCGGCGCTGTTTGCGCCGCGGGCTGTGGCTCTGATCGGTGCTTCCGGCGATGCTGCAAGGCCGGCGGCCCGACCGGCGCGTTTTCTTCGTCGTCATGGTTTCGGCGGTCGTATCCTGCCGATCAATCCGCGCCGCAAGGAAATCGACGGTCTGCCCTGCTATCCGACCCTTGCAGCGGCGCCCGGACCGGTTGACCATGCCTTCATCATGTGTCGTGCCAGCGAAGTCGAAGATGCCGTCCGCCAGTGTGGTGCGGCCGGTGTCCGGGTGGCGACGGTGCTTTCGGGCGGATTCGCCGAGGAAGGCGATGCGGGCAGAGCGCGTCAGACGAAGCTGCTGGCAGCAGCGCGCGAGGCCGGGCTGCGGATCCTGGGCCCCAACAGCATCGGCGTCGTGGACACCGGCGGTTTCGTCTGCACTGCCAACGCTGCCTTCGACCTGCCGGAGTTGCCGCGCGGCGGTCTGGCCGTGATATCGCAGAGCGGCAGCATGATCGGCGCGCTGCTGTCGCAAGGGGCAGCGCGTGGCTTCGGCTTTTCGCGGCTGGTCTCGACCGGCAACGAGGCGGATCTGGGAGTTGGCGAGCTTGGGCGCCTGATGCTGGATGATCCGCAATGCCGGGCCATCCTGCTGTTTCTGGAATCGATCCGAGATCGTGACGGGCTTGCCGGGTTTGCCCGGCGTGCCCACGCCTGCGGCAAGCCGGTGATCGCCTACAAGCTCGGCCGTTCCGCGGCGGGTCAGGCCCTGGCGCAGACCCATACCGGCGCACTGGCCGGCGATGACGCGATGGTGGACGCGCTGCTGGCCGATCTGGGTATCGCCCGGGTCGGAATGCTCGAAAGTCTGCTGGAAACCCCGCCTCTGTTCGCCGATGCCGCACCCGCCGCCGGCAGGCGGGTTGCCGTTGTCACCACGACCGGCGGCGGCGGCGCAATGGTTGTGGATTGTCTTGGTGCGCTGGGCGTCGATGCGGTGGCCGTGCCGCGCAGTGTCCGCGAATTCCTGTCCGATGCAGGTATTTCGGGCGGGTCGGGGACGCTGGTGGACCTGACGCTGGCGGGTACTCGCCCGGAACTGGTGCGCGGTGTGCTCGAACGGCTCATGGCCAGCGACGATGTCGACGCGGTGGCGATGGTGATCGGATCCTCGGCCCAGTTCCAGCCCGATCTTGCGGTGGCGCCCCTGACCGGTTTTGCCGCCGCGCGAAAGCCGCTGGCGGTCTATATCGTGCCCGACGCCGAACGGTCCCGGAGGCTGCTGGCGGATGCGGGGCTGGCGGTGTTCCGGACCCCTGAATCCTGCGCCGAGGCGCTGCGGGCACGTCTGACGCGCCGGGCGCCGGTGGTGCGCGGCCCCGTGGATCATGACCTTTGTGCAAAGGTCTCGGGGGTGCTCGACCTTGCCGGCGGACGGGCGCTGAGCGAGCCGCAGGCTCGGGCCGTATTCGCAGCCCTCGGGGTTGATGCGCCGGCCGGAAATCTGGTGCGCAGCGCTGCCGAAGCCGCCGCAGCTGCCCGGCAGGCCGGCGGCCCGGTTTCGGCCAAGATCGTCTCTGCCGATATCCTGCATCGCAGCGACTTCGGCGGGGTGGCGCTGAACCTTTCGCCTGCCGAGGCCGAAGCCGCGTTCGGCAGGCTCTGCGACAGGGCAAGGGCCGCACATCCGGACGCGCGTATTGACGGCGTGCTGATCCATCCGATGGAAACGGGCGTGGCCGAGGCGTTGGTGGGCTACCGCAACGATCCGGTCGCGGGGCCGATGGTGATGCTTGGCATGGGGGGCGTGCTGGCGGAACTGACCCGCCAGACCGTGCTGCGTGTCGCGCCGGTGGATCGCAGCATGGCACATGAAATGATTGCCGCG
>SKWP01000118.1 GCA_007128865.1 Paracoccaceae bacterium | reverse complement strand
GTCCAGGGCCTTCTACGAACTGCTCGGCCTGCGCGAGACCCGTCGCTACGACAGCAAGGAGGGCCGCTTTACCCTGCTGTTCATGGCCGCGCCGGGGCAGGAGGACTGCCCGGTGGAGCTGACCTGGAACTGGGACGGCGACGACGGCCTGCCCAGCGACAGCCGGCATTTCGGCCATATCGCCTATGAGGTGGACGACATTTACGCTGTCTGCCGGCATCTGATGGACAATGGTGTGACGATCAACCGCCCGCCGCGCGACGGACGCATGGCCTTTGTCCGCTCGCCCGACAACATCTCGATCGAGCTGTTGAACAAGGGCGGCGCGCGGGAGCCGGAAGAGCCCTGGGCCAGCATGCCCAACACCGGCCACTGGTAGGCGTCAGGCGCTGCGGCGCAGGAGCGCGGCAAGCACGCTGTCACGGGTGAGCCGGCCCAGCGGTTGCCCGTCCGGCCCCGCAACGGCGAGCGTATCGCTGCCCGCCTGCAGCCGCGCCATCGCCTCGCGGATCGGGGTGTCGGCGGGTATGGCCGGGCCGGTGCCGGCCGGGCCGGGTTCCAGCGCGTCGGCGGCTGTCAGCACGCCAAGCGGGTTCATGTGGGCGACGAACTGGGCCACATAATCGCTGGCCGGGGCGGCGATGATCTCGCGCGCGGTGCCGATCTGGACGATGCGCCCGCCGTCCATCAGCGCGATGCGGTTTCCGATCCTGAATGCCTCGTCAAGGTCATGGCTGACGAACACGATGGTTCGCCGCAGCCGCGCCTGCAGTTCCAGCAACTCGCCCTGCAGCCGCGCGCGGATCAGCGGGTCGAGCGCCGAAAACGGTTCGTCCATCAGCAGGATCGGGGCTTCGGTGGCAAAGGCGCGGGCAAGGCCCACGCGCTGCTGCATCCCGCCCGACAGCTCGGCAACGCGGCGGTCGCCCCATTGCGCGAGACCGACAAGTTCCAGTTGCCGCGCCACCCTTTCGCGCCGTTCGGCCTGGGGCACGCCGGCAAGCTCCAGCCCCAGCCCGACGTTTTCTGCCACGCTGCGCCAGGGCAGCAGGGCGAATTGCTGGAAAACCATGGCGATCCGGGTGCGCCGCAGCCGGCGCAGGGTGGCTGCGTTGGCGCCGGTCACATCGACAAGCGCATCGCCGTCACAGACCCGCACGGCGCCGCGAACGACCGGGTTCAGCCCGTTCACCGCGCGCAGAAGCGTCGACTTGCCGGACCCCGAAAGCCCCATCAGCACCACGATCTCGCCCTCGGTCACGGTCAGGCTGCAATCGTGCACGCCGAGGATCTGGCCGGTCTGCTGCTGGATTTCGGCGCGCGCGAGGCCCGCGTCCATCAGCGGCAGGGCGCGTTCGGGCCGGCTGCCGAAGACGATCGACACGCGATCGATCTCTACCATCGTGGCGTTCATCGGCGCCGTTCCGCCCGCAGCATCCGGTCCAGCACCACGGCCACGACGACGATGACGAAACCGGCCTCGAAGCCCAGCGCGGTGTTGACCGAATTGAGCGCCCGCACCACCGGCACGCCCAGCCCCGAGGCCCCCACAAGCGCCGCGATCACCACCATCGACAGCGACAGCATGATGGTCTGGTTCAGCCCGGTCATGATCTGCGGGAAGGCATGCGGCAGTTCCACCTTCCACAGCGTCTGGCGCCCGGTTGCACCAAAGGCGCGCGCGGCCTCCAGCAACGGTTGCGGGGTCGAGGAAATGCCCAGATGCGTCAGCCGGATCGGTGCCGGCAGCACGAAGACCACCGTGGCAATCAGCCCCGGCACCATGCCGATGCCGAAGAAGATGATCGCGGGGATCAGGTAGACGAATGTCGGCAGCGTCTGCATCAGGTCAAGCACCGGGCGCAGGGCGGCGTAAAGGCGCGGCCGGTGCGCCGCGGCGATGCCGATGGGCACGCCGACCCCCATGCAGACAACACAGGCCGAAAGCACCAGCGTCAGGCTTTCGGTCGTCGCCCGCCAGTAGCCCTGGTTGACGACGAACAGAAGCCCCAGCGCCACGATGACGCAGGGCTGCCAGCGGCGCTGGATGACCCAGGTCAATGCGGTGAACAGCGCGATGATCACCAGCGGGTGCGGGGTTTGCAGCGCCCAGAGGATCGCCTGCACCAGCGCCCGCATCGCCGCCTCGATGCCGTCGAACACCACCGCGCCGTTGGCCTGCAGCCAGTTGAAGCCATCGCGCGCGGTGGCACCGACGGGGATCTTGTTCTGTGTCAGCCAGTCCATCGGTCAGGCCCGCAATGCCGCGACCGAACGCTGCCGCGGCACTGCAGGATGCTCATTGCAGCGCGTCCAGAACGGCAGCGAGCGCGTCGCCGCCGTCGCGGGTGGTCACGCCGGCCAGCCACGGGCCGAGTGCATCGGGGTTGGCGGCCAGCCAGGCGCGGGCGGCATCGCCCGGTTCCATTTCGTCGTTGAGGATCGCGCCCATGATCTCGTTTTCCAGCGCCAGGGTGAATTCGAGGTTCTGCAGGAAACGGCCGACATTGGGGCATTCCTCGACATAGCCGGCACGGGTGTTTGTAAACACCTCGGCGCCACCGAAATCGGGGCCGAACCAGTCGTCGCCGCCAGCAAGATAGGTCAGCTCGAAATTGCTGTTCATCGGGTGCGGTTCCCAACCCAGAAAGACCACCGGTACACCCCGCTGGTTGGCGCGCTCGACCTGGGCCAGCATCCCCTGTTCGGAGCTTTCCAGCAGCTCGAAACCGGCAAGACCGAAGGCGCCTTCCTCGATCATGTCGAGGATCAGCCGGTTGCCGTCATTGCCCGGCTCGATGCCATAGATGCGCGACTCCAGCGCAGCGGCCTGACCGGCGATATCGGCAAAATCGGCGATGCCCAGCGCCGCACCGGCCGCATTGGTGGCCAGCGTGTACTTGGCCCCGGCAAGGTTCCTGCGCACCGTGTCCACGGTTCCGGCCTCGCGGTAGGGCGCGATATCGGCCTCCATGGTGGGCATCCAGTTGCCGAGAAACACATCCACCTGCCCGTTCGCCATCGAGGTGTAGGTGACAGGCACCGATAGCACCAGCGTGCGGGTCTCATGGCCCAGAGCCTCCAGGATGGTGGTTGCGACCGCGGTGGTGGCGGTGATGTCGGTCCAGCCCACATCCGAAAACGTCACCGTGCCGCAGTCTGCCATCGCCGGTCCGGCGGCAAGCGTCACGGCCACGGCAGCGGCCGAAAGGGTGGGGCGGGTCGGTTTCATGGTGGTCTCTCCCTGTCTGTGTCCGGTTGTTGATTGACGGGTCAATTAACATCAGATACCCC
>SKWP01000057.1 GCA_007128865.1 Paracoccaceae bacterium | reverse complement strand
GACAGGAGCGGTCCTTGAACGAAAGAGCGCAACACAGGGCAGCGCCCGACCGCCGGGTGGGCGCTGCACGGTGGATACCCTGGCGGTTTATCGGGCAAGAACATCCTACGGTACAACGGTTTGCACCGTTGCAGGGCGCCCGCCCGATGGGGGCGGTCGGGCGCGGCCCGGCGGCGCTGCGCGCCTTGATTCCGGGCCAGGAGGGCGGCGTCCGCAATGGGCTCCAAACGCTCAGTGGGAATCTTTCGTCAGGTGGTGAACACTAGCGGGGGGCGCGGGGGTTGCACCCGGGCCGGCGCGGCCCTACGACTTCGCATGGCGCTGTGATGCAAGGAGCCCGCGCATGGACTGGATGTTGTTCCTGACCTTCCTGGCGGCCTGCGGCGCGGCGGGTGCGACGGGTTCGCTGTTCGAGCCCGGCAAATGGTACCTCGACCTCGACAAGCCGGTCTGGACCCCGCCGGGGTTCATGTTCCCGGTGGTCTGGCTGACGCTTTATGTCGCCATGGCCTATGCCGCGATGCGGGTGGCAATGATCGAGGGTTCGGGGCAGGCGCTGGCCTTCTGGGCGGCGCAGATCGCCTTTAACACGCTGTGGTCGCCGGTTTTCTTCGGGCTGAAGCGGATGCGCGCGGCGCTGATCATCCTCGGGTTCATGTGGGCCTTCGTCGCCGCGACGATGCTGAGCTTCTGGGCGCTCGACCCGGTCGCCGGGGCGCTGCTTGCACCCTATCTGCTGTGGGTCACCATCGCCGGAGCGCTGAATTTTTCCGTGCTGCGCCGCAACCCGCAGTTTGCCTGAACCCGGCGTTCAGACGCCGGCAAGGGCCAGGGTGCCCGGCGGAAAGATCCGCTCCACATGATCGCGCAGATAGATGCGCAGCCAGGGCGTATAGCGCGCGGGGTGCCGTTCGACCGCGGTGACCAGATCATCCAGACCGACCCAGCATGTGCCCGAAACCTCGGCCGGATCGGGCGCCATCGGCAGCGCGCCCGATACCGACGCGGTGAAGATCTGCACCAGCTCATGTTCGATCAGGCCGCCGCCGACATCGGCGCGGTATTCGACCGTTCCGGCATGGCGCAGGGTCAGCCCGGTTATGCCCAGTTCCTCGTCCAGCCGCCGGCGGGCGCAATCCGGATCGCTTTCGCCCCAGTGCGGATGGGTGCAGCAGGTGTTCGTCCACAACCCCGGCGTGTGATACTTGCCCGCCGCCCGGCGTTGCAGCAGCACATCGCGGCCACGGGTGACAAATACGGAAATCGCCTTGTGGCGAAGCCCGCGCCTGTGCACGTCAAGCTTGTCGAGCGGCTGCAGCCGCCCGTCGTGCCAGGCAGGGATCAGCGCGCTCATGTGTACCCCGGGCGGACGAGCCCGCTCAGATGCAGCAGGTTCTTGATGCCGATCCTGATATGCGCCAGCGGCCGTGCGGCCACCAGTTTCTTGTTCATGTAGGCCTCGAAGGTCAGGCGCTGTACATCGATATCGTGGCACAGGCTCACGAAGCGTTCGCGCCGCTCGTCCGATCTGTAATAGGCATCCTGCATCTGCCGCAAGATGCGGAACACGGTCTTGTGTTCGCGCATGAACAGCTTGCGTGCCAGCGCCAGGTCGCGTGCCCGCCCGGAGGCCAGAGCCGATTGCGCCGCCGTTGCCGCGACGCGGCCGCCGACCATGGCGTAATAGATGCCCTCGCCGGAACTCGGGGCGACCACGCCCGCGGCATCGCCGGCCAGCACGACATCGCGGCCATTGTCCCAGCGATCCAGCGGCCTGAGCGGAATGGGCGCGCCTTCGCGCCTGATCGTCTCGCACTCCGTCAGCCCCGACATCGCCCGCAGCTCGGCGGTTGCCTTCTTCAGGTCGGTGCCGTCCACCTCGGTTCCCATGCCGACGCTTGCATGCGCCCCGTGCGGGAATACCCAACCATAGAAATCCGGGCTGATCCGGCCGTCGTAGATGACATCGCAGCGGTCAGGGTCATAGACATCATTGGCCGGCGGTGCCTTGATGATCTCGTGATAGGCAATGACATAGGGGATCCGGTCACCGCCCGGAACCTCGGCGCGCGCCACATTCGAACGCGCGCCATCGGCGCCGATCACCAGCCGGGTGGCGCTGCGGCGTTCTGCGCCGCTGGCCTTGTCACGCCAGACGACATGGGTGCCTTCGCAGTCACGCTCGATCCGCAGGAAGGTGCCGGTCAGCCGCTCGGCGCCGCTCGCCGCTGCGCGGGCGCGCAGGAATTCGTCAAAATGCTCGCGGTCCACCATGCCGACAAAGCCGTTCTCGATGGGAATGTCCACCGCCCGGCCGGTGGGCGAGATCATGCGCGCGGTGGTGATATGGGCCACGAGCTGATCGTCCGGAACGGCGAAATCCGCGATGAGACGGGGCGGGATGGCGCCGCCGCAGGGCTTGATCCGCCCGGCCCGGTCAAGCAGCGCGACCCTGCATCCGGCCCGCGCCAGATCATCCGCAGCCGTTGCGCCCGAAGGTCCGCCACCGACAACAACAACGTCGTAGTGCATGCGCTATTCCCCCGGTACCAGATTTGCGGCTGCGCGCGGCGTCATGATCCTTGCGGCAAGCCAGGCCGAGGCAACGAATAGCGCCGCCTGCAGCGAAAAGACGGCGCCAAAGGCTTCGGCCACCGGCAGAAGCGTGCGCGCCAGATCGACCAGTGCCGCGCCGGTCAGCCCGCCGAAACCCGCTGCGATGGCCTGCGACGCCCCCCACAGGCCAACCCGCGTACCTTCGCGCCGGTCACGGCCTTCGCCGGCAAGCTGCATCATCGAGCCTATGGCTGCTACCGCGAACATCCCGTTGAAGAAGCCCAGCGCCACGACCAGCGGCACCAGCGGCAGCATCAGCGCGCCGGCCGAGGCAATGGCCATCAGCACCGCCGCCGAGCCCATGCACCCCGAGACGACCCAGGCGCGCAGGCTGCCAAGCCGAAGCCCGGTTGCCGCCGCGCCGACCAGAACCATGCCCAGGAACACGCCGCCGTTCTGCGCCCCGGACATCTGGGTGGACTGGCCGGGGGTGTAGCCGAAGACCAGCCCGGCGTAGGGTTCGAGGATCAGCTCCTGCATGAAATAGGCGGTCATCGACAGGAACACGAAAAAGGTGAAATGCCGCGCGCGGGTGTCGGCCCATATCTCGGCGATCCCGTCGCGAAAGCGGGCCGGGGGCGGTGCGGGGCGGGTGATGACCCGCCGCTCGATGCCCCGGACCGCCAGCGCGGTCAGCGCGACCGCCCCCACACAGATGACCGCGACGACAGCCAGCAGCCGGGCGTGGCT
>SKWP01000197.1 GCA_007128865.1 Paracoccaceae bacterium | reverse complement strand
TGACGGCGGCCCATGGCGACGGGCCGGCGCTTGCGGCCGACAAGGCCGCATCGGCCTGATCCTGAAACCGCCACGGGCATCCGGCACCCGGGCCGGGATCGTGCACGCACCGCAGGCCGCGGGGTGCACGGCCCGCCGCGGGGCAGCCATTCGGCCGGCCCACCGCGCCGGCCTTGTGCGGCTACCGGCGCGGAATACCGTGGCTGCCTGGCCGCAAGGCCGGTCAACACCCGGACACATCGGCAAGGACATGGTCCGATCCCATGTGGCCGACGGGCCGCGTGAGCGTGCGAAGGGCGGATGCCCGGCACAATCCCGAGTGCCCGAACAAAAGATTTCTGCTAGGCTCATAATTGCTTCGCCGATCACCTGCGAAGTCAGGAAAAGGGGACAGGAAATGCGGGACTTCTTCATTCGTTCTTTCGAAATGCTGGTTGGCGTCATCGTCGTCGTGATGGGCATCGCGGTGCTTATCGGCGCGGTCGGTGCCATGTTCGGCGGCAACATGATGGGAACCGGCGGCGGCATTCTCGCCGGCCTCGCCGTTCTGGTGATTGGCGGCATCTATGTGGTTTTCATGGGGGGTATCATGTACCTCGGCCTCGGCATCTACCAGAACACCAAGCGCACCGCCGAGTTGCTTGAGCGTTCGCGCGCTGGGTAAGGCCGGCGGAAGCCTGCCGCGGATCGGCCGCAAGGGCGATCCGTCAGCCCTTGCGGCCGATCCGCGGTTCGGTGCCGGCCAGCAGGCGCGCGACGTTCTCGCGGTGACGCCAGAACACCAGCGCCGCCAGCACCAGCGCCAGCCCGGTGATCCCGGGCGCATCCAGCACGATCGCCAGGCCGGGTGCGCCCAGCGCCGCCAGCAGCGCGGCCAGCGACGAAAACCGCATCAAGGCCGCAACGGCCAGCCAGAGCGCACAGGCCGCAAGGCCGACCGGCCACGACAGCGCCAGCAGGACGCCGAGAAAGGTGGCAACCCCCTTGCCGCCGCGAAGCCCCAGAAACACCGGATAGAGATGGCCCAGAAAGGCGGCAAGCCCGGCTGCCTGCGCGGCATCCTCGCCCAGCAGGACGCGCGCCGCCAGCACCGCGACCGCCCCCTTTCCGGCATCGCCGATCAGTGTCAGCGCCGCTGCCTTGCGGCTTCCGGTGCGCAGGACATTGGTTGCGCCGATGTTGCCCGAACCGATGCTGCGCAGATCGCCAAGGCCGAACACGCGCGCCGAGACCACTCCAAAGGGCACCGACCCCAGAAGATAGCCCAGCAGCCCGGCCAGGCCGATCAGGACCAGCGGTGTTTCAAGCACCGGCAGCATCACCGGGCCGACCCGTCGGGAAAGACCTGTTCGCCGCCGACGAAGGTGGCAAGCACCCGGCCCTGCATCCGTGCGCCGTCAAAAGGCGTGTTCCCGGATTTCGAGCGCAGCGCGAAGCGGTCGAGAACGAAGGGCGCATGGGGGTCGAACAGCACCAGATCGGCCGGCGCGCCGGGCTCCAGCCGTCCGGCATCCAGCCCCAGCCGCCGCGCCGGGTTCAGCGACAGCGCCCGGAACAGCTGCGCCAGTCCGATCTCGCCACCATGCCAGAGCCGCAATGCCGCGGGCAGCAGCGTTTCCAGCCCCACCGCACCGGCGGCGGCCTGTTCGAACGGCAGGCGCTTGGATTCCTCGTCCTGCGGGGTGTGCATGGAGCAGATCACGTCGATCAGACCCGAAGCCACCGCCTGCACCATGGCGCGGCGATCGTCTTCGGCGCGCAGCGGCGGGGTGAGCTTGAAGAAGGTGCGCCAGTCGCCCAGGTCGAATTCGTTCAGTGTCAGGTGGTGGATCGAAATGCCCGCAGTCACGTCGAGCCCGTTGGCCTTGGCCCGTTCCAGCGCCGGAAGGGTGCGTGCGCAGGTGATCTGGTCGGCATGATAGCGCGCGCCGGTCATCTCGATCAGGCCCATGTCGCGGTCAAGGCCCATGCGCTCGGCCATGGGCGAAACGCCGGGCAGCCCGCGCAGGCTGGCGAACTTGCCCGATGTCGCCGCGGCGCCGCGTGACAGGCCCGGATCCTGCGGATGCCCGACAACCAGCGCGCCGAGGCTGCGCGCATAGGTCAGGCAGCGCGACAGCACGCGGGTATCTTCGGTCACCCGGTCGCCATCGGTGAAGGCAATGGCGCCGGCGTCGCGCAGAAACCCGATCTCGGCCATCTCGCGCCCCTGCCGGCCACGGGTCAGGGCGGCCATGTGACGGATGCGCACCGGGGTTTCGGCCTGCGCCCGTCGGGTGACGAATTCCAGCAGCTCGGGGCTGTCGATGGCCGGGTCGGTATCGGGGCGGGCAATGATGGTGGTCACGCCGCCCGCGGCGGCGGCCAGCCCGGCCGAGCGGAAGCTTTCCTTGTGCCGGGCGCCAGGCTCGCCCACCTGCACGCCCCAGTCCACGATCCCGGGGGCAAGGCAGTGGCCGGCGCAGTCTATCACCCTGGCATCGCGGGGCGGATTGGCGGCGTCCACGGACGCGATCCGGCCGGCATCAACAATCAGGTTGCCGCTGCGTTCCGATCCTGCCTCGGGGTCGATCATCAGCGCGTTTCGGAAGAACAGCGTCATGTGCGGCCCTCGCGTATCCGTTCCAGCAGCCGCAACACCGTGTCGGCATCCGTGATGCGTTCAAATCCGATGGGCACCTCGCCCGTGCTGCGTCTTGACGGGCGCAGCAGCAGCGGTGGTTCGGGCCGGCGCCAGGCCGCAAACCAGACACTGGGCGGCCGCCCGCCGGTAATCACCAGCGGGTTTTCAGGGCCAATCGGCCAGGCAGCCAGCCCGTATCCCATGAAATCGGTCTCGATCAGCGCGCGCCGGTCGGTCAGCGCATAGGCAGTGCCGCGCCGGCGCAGCATGTCGAGCGTGGCCGGCCCGGCGATACACCACAGCCCGAAGCCGGCCGCGACCAGTGCCACGGCCAGCACCATGAGGGCGCCATCGGCCCCGTCCCGCAGCCCGGCAGCGCCCTGCACCGCCAGCATGACCGCCAGCACCAGCATTGCAGCCCCCAGTGCCGCCAGCATTCCATGCCGCCATCCCAGCCGGAACCCACCATGCGGTCTGCCCTGCCAGAGCAGCCGCTCGCCCGGTTCGAGCAGCGCCTCCCAGGCGCGGCCTTGCCGGTGCGGAAGCCGGTGCGGCCGGATTTCGGGGGCAAGGGCGGCCTGCACCGGTTCAGCCCTTGCGGCGCTGGGCGCGCTGCTGGCGGGCGCGCTCGATCTCGATGGCGAGTGCCGGAGCGTCGGCAACATGCTTGATCAGGTGCTTGTCTCCCGA
>SKWP01000253.1 GCA_007128865.1 Paracoccaceae bacterium | reverse complement strand
GCCGACCTCGGCCATGCGGCCGGCGCCCTTGGTGATGACGATGAAGTTGACGATCAGCAGCACGCAGAAGATCACCACGCCGAGCAGAACGCTGCCGCCCATCACGAACATCGCGAAGCCTTCGATCACGCCGCCCGCGGCGCGGGTGCCGGTGTGGCCCTCGCCGATGATCAGCTTGGTCGAGGACACATTGAGCGACAGCCGCAGCATCAGCGAGGCCAGCAGCACGGTCGGAAAGGCCGAAAAGTCGAGCGGCCGCTCGATGAACAGGGTGACGGTGAAGATCAGGATGGCCAGCGCGAAGGATGCCGCCAGGCCGATGTCGAGCAGCCAGGCCGGCACCGGCAGGATCATCATCACGATCACCGTCATCAGCGCCAGCGCCAGCAGGATCGTGGGCCGGAACAGCGCCTTGAAGGACAGGATCATCGCCGCCCTCCCGGTGACGGCGGGCGGCCGGAACGCAGGGTCATGGCATGTACCTCATCGCAGGGGCCGGGCTGCGGCCACGATCAGAGCCTTGCGCCCGACGCCCATCGGCACCAGCGAACCGGGCCCGCCCGGCGGCCCCGCCACGAGCAGCGGATAGGGCGACGGCGGGACGCGCCCGGGCAGCCCACCGGCCGGCACGACCGGCTGCGCGCCCGGTTCAGGCACGGCCGGTGGCGCGGGGGCGAGGGGTGATGCCTCCAGCGCGGCGAGATGCCGGCGAAATCGCGCGCCATAGCGTTCGGCCAGTTCGGGGGTGCGCGAGTGATAGGCCCCTGCCGCGGCCTCCCACGAGCCGAGTTCGGAGGCGAGGCCGGCAAGAAACCGCGCCGCGTAAAGCGCGTTCGCGGCAGGCTCGAACATCGCCTCGGGGCTGGCGAAGGCATGGCCGTGCCAGCGCAGGTTGATCTGGAAACAGCCGATGTCGATGTTGCGCCGCCCTTTGTCGATCAAGGCGCGCACATGCGCCTCGGCCGCGTCGCGGGTCTCGAACCAGCTGCCGGGGCCGCCCTGGTTGGTTGCCCAGGGCCAGGGCCGCAGGCGGCCGCCGCGGTTGCGGCCGGTTTCGGCAAGGGCGATGGCCTGAAGCACCGCCAGAGGCACACCGGTGGCGCGCGCCGCCTCTTCCGCGGCGCGATCGCACAGATCCGCCGGATCGGCGACAGCGCCAAGGCCCCAGAAGACACCCAGCAGGACAGCCAGCAGGCGGGGCAGCAGCGCGGTTCTGCGCGGGCGGGCAACGGGCATGGCACGACCTTCGGCAATTCTTGCACGGTGATCGCGACGCTAGGGCCCAGCCGTTGCGATTTCGTAACCACGCGCCGTGCCTGGCCGGGGCCCGCCGGACAAAGTCCGTTGCGGCCGCCGCAGCTGTGGCACATCGCATGACGCCTGAACCCGGCTTTCCCGCGTCGGCCGACCGGATCACGGGCGCCCCGTGCCGCGGCAAACTCAGGGTTCCGGATGGGCGCGCAGAAGCTCGGCAATACCGCTGCGCAACCCTTCGCCCGCGGCCAGAAGGCCCCGGGCGTGCGCCAGCGACGGGGCGGTGAGTGCATCCGGCGCCGGCTGTGGCAGGTTTTCCGGCATCGATGCTTCGGCAGCGGCAGGGGTCGGCGGTGGTGCGCCGGCCGGTCCGGGCAATTCGGCGCCCCCTTCTGCCGGGCCGGTGGCGGCGGGCGTTGCCGGTGCATCCTGCCCGCCGGCATCTGGTGGCCATGCCACGGTAACCGCGATCTGCTCCGGCGTGCCGTAAAGTGCGATCAGCCGGGCATCGCCGCTGCGCCAGGCCAGCGCGGAGGCAGCCTCGGAAAGCCCTTCTGCCTCCAGTGCGGCCGCGGCCGCGGCGGGGTTGCCGAGCGATTCGAGTGCCTGTGCACGCAGGGTTGCCGCCGAATGCCCGGACAGACCGGAAAGCAGGGGCATCGCCGCATGGGCGTTGCCCGAGGCAAGCAGCGCCTGCGCATGCAGGATCCGCTCTGCCTCCGGGGCGTGCTGGCCGGGGGTCAGCGCGGCCATCGCTGCCTCGGGCAGCCCGAGATCCAGAAACCGCCCCGCGAAGGTCTGGCGCAGCGTGCCCGGCGCCTTTCCGCCGCGCCAGACAACGGCCGGCAGGGCATGGCGCAGGAAGGCATCGTCGGGCCCGGTCTCGGCCAGAACGCCCAGCAGCCGCATCTCCAGCGCCGCCGCCGTCGCCGGCGGCAGTTCGCGGGCGATCCTGTCATTGCGGGCAAAGGCGGCGGCAAACTGGCCCGCCGCTGCCTCGGCCTCGGCAAGCGCCCCCTCGAGCCGCAGGCCCAGCCCGCTGCCGCGGTGTTCGAAGGCCAGCGCTGCGAGGGTCTCGCGCAGCGCGTCGGGTACCGGGCTGCCCCCGGCACGCATCGCCTCCACCAGCAGGATCGCGGCCTCGGGCGCCTCGGCGCGGCCCGAGTTGGCCAGCGGCACGAGCAGGTCGCGGGCCACCTCGGGCACCCCCGATTCGAGCGCAAGCCGGGCGTCCAGCAGGGCCGTGGCCGGCCCCCCGCCATCGGGGGTGCGCAGGATCGAATCGCGCAGGGTCATTGCGGTGGCAGCCTCGCCGGCGTCGAGAAAACGCTCTGATAGCCGGGGCCCGAACAGCCGGCGCAGGCCGGGCGGAAGCGCCGCAAATGCCAGCAGCAGCCCGGCACGATCCAGCTCTGCGCGTTCCGGCAGGTCGGTGCGGGCCAGCAGCGCCCAGATCGCCGCCTGACCGCCGCAGGCGGCCATGCCGGCAAGCGCGGAGCCGGGGGCATTGCCGCCATCGACAAGCCCGGCCAGCAGAGCCAGAAGCGCCTCATCCTCGGCCACGCCGGGAAAGGCCCGCAGGAGCGCGCCGGCCTCGGCGCCGAGGCCCAGGTGAAGATAGCTTCGCGCAAGGTTCTGCACCGCCCCGGGAACCGGCGTATCGAATTCGCCCAGCAAGGCGCCGCGCTGGAGGGTTATGGTTGTCCAGCCGTCCGCACCCTCGCCCCAGGATGCGATGTCGAGCCGTTCATGGGCGATGCAGGCGACACCGTCGGCAGTGCGCCGGCCGGCGGCATCGCGGCGGTCGCGATCGGCGGCGGTGGCAATGGTCAGCCCGACCGCGCCCTCGGCCGGTTCGGGGGGCATGGCCACGGGTCCGGCACGGGCGCCTTCGGGCCGGTCCGGCGGATCGACCTGCGGGACCGTGATGGCCACCAGATTCTGGCTCACGGCGCGCGCGATCTGTCTGGCCAGATCCTCGCGCGCGCCTGCCAGGCCGTCCTGCGGTGCTGGATCGGAGGCGGCGAAGGCGGCATCGGGCGGCGCCGCAACGGGCCCCAGGCCGGCCGCGAG
>SKWP01000417.1 GCA_007128865.1 Paracoccaceae bacterium | reverse complement strand
CCTCGGCCGTGAAGAGTTCGATCGGAGTGAAAACGGAAGAGCATGACATAAGGCCATGCCTTACGCCTATTCACACCGCCAGCGCAGACGGCTCACGCCGGATGGTTACTCGCCACCTGTCTGCCGACCGGCTTCAGCACGCGCTGGACCGACTGGATCGCCCGGCACGGTTCATCGACCGCAGATCGGTGGCGCGCGCGGGCTGGTTCCTCGCCTTCCCCGGCAGGCCGCTGGCATTGCTCACCTGCGCCGTCTGCGGCCTGTCCATGCCGGCTCTCGAACTGGTGCCGTTCTCGGCGACGACGTTGGCATCCGTCGTGGCCATCCTCGCCGCAGCGCTTCTTGTGCGCGACGGTTTGCTGGCCGCCATTGGGTTGAGCGGGTTCGCCCTCGCAATCCTGATCCTCGCAAAACTTGTCACATCGTGATGGGTGTGCGGACGCTGCACATGCGTCTCGGTGAAACCCTGCCGGAGCGGGTCTACGCTGCGATCTCGATCACCATGGTCGCGGCCTTCGGGCTGACCCTTGGCTTGTGGGCGCTGGATAGCCGCACCATTGACGGCATTTCGGTCTGGGCAAAGCCGCTGAAGTTCGAGCTGGCACTGGCCATTCACGCGGGAACCCTTGCCCTGATCGTCGCACGCCTCGATCCGCGGCTCAGGGCAGGGCCTGTGATGCAGGCCGTTGCGCTGGGCTTTCTGGTCGCCTGCATCATCGAGATGGGCTGGATCATCGCGCAGGCCGCGCAAGGCCAGCATTCGCATTTCAACGACAGCACGGCGGTTCATCGGGCGATGTTCTCGATCATGGCATTCTGCGCCGTCATCATCACGGGCGCGGCGGGGGCGGTGGCGCTGGCCGTCTGGCGCGATTCCGGTTTTGGCGCCCCCGCGCCGGTCAAGGCGGGGATTGTGCTGGGCCTTCTAGGCGGCACCCTCCTGACACTGATCACCGCCTTTGCCATCGGCGCCCACGGCAGCCCCTATCTCGGCGGCATACCTGACCTGTCCGCGCGCATGATCCTGACGGGCTGGTCGCTATCTGGCGGTGATCTGCGGGTCGCGCATTTCCTGGCCACACACATGATGCAGGCGGTGCCGATTGCAGCCGTCCTTGCCGCCCATGCGCTGCCGGGTCGCGTTCAGCTGCCGCTCGTGATTGGCTTCGCAACGCTCTGGATCCTCTGGACCCTGGTCGAGTTCCGCGCGGCGCTGTCCGGCGAAGCGGCGATCATCCTGACACCTGTCTGAAGGCGGCTCAGGCGCTCTCCGGAACCTTTCCGGCAGACAGGTCCATCACCCCGGCGGGCTGAAAGGACCGGATGGTCCGCGCGACCCCGACCTCGAACGGTATCGGGTCGGACCAGAAACGGCGCGAGAACTTCGTGGCATCGGCATGGTAGGGGCGATCCCATTGAAAGCGCAACTCGGACAACTCGCGCATGAGGGGCGTGAACAGCCCCAGCACCGGCAACAGTGACATCGGCACGCGCCGGACCTTCAACGCCACGCCCGCGGCATCGGCTCCCAGCGCGAGGATCTGACGGGTGGTGCGGATCGGAGCGTGCGGCACGTGCCAAGCCTGCCCGAAATCGGCATCGGGCGCATCCAGCAGCGACCAGACCGCGCGTGCGATATCGGGGACATAGGCGAAATCATGCGGCTGGTCGGGATCCACCACCAGCATCGCGGGCTTGCCCTGCGCCAGTGCCGCCAGCCCCGTCGCCCCGAGATGCGAGAGCGTCACCCCGGGCCCGTAGAAATCCGACGCCCGCACGGCGACCGCGCGCACGCGCCCCGTGCGATGCGCGTCCTGCCACATCCGGGTGATTTCCGCGCGAACGGCGGGCTTGGCACCATGCCGCGTGAGCGGCAGGTCCTCGTGCAGCGGGACGGTCTGCGGCCCGTACATGTAGAGATTGTCCACGAAGACCAGCCGCGCGCCCGCGGCCTCGGCCGCGGCGAGGACATTTCCCATCGCCCGCGGCCAGTCCGCGCGCCACACCGCCCGGTCATAGGCGAAGCCGACCGTCAGGACGATCTGCGTAACCCCCTCCGCAGCTGTCCTGACGGATTCCGCATCCAGCACGTCACAGGCGGTGAACTCGACCCCTTGCGCCAGCCCGCCAGGACGGCTGCGCTGCGCCACACGCAAGCTGCGCCCGCTGCCCTGCGCGACAATCGCTGCGCCGACTGGGCCGTAGCCCAAGACCAGTATCCGTTCCATATCCCGCGCTCCTGCGTTGATCCTTGATCTGCGAACCGGATAGCACAGGGTACTTCCATGCATCAAATGCATGGTTTATATTTTCCTCATGCACCAGGGGAATTTAAACGGGATCGACCTGAACTTGCTTCCACCTCTGGAAGCCCTGCTACGCCACCGCAACGTCACGCGGGCCGCCGCCGAGGTCGGCATGAGCCAGCCCGCCATGAGCCGCGCGCTGGGCCGGCTGCGTGACCTGCTGAATGATCCGCTGCTCGTGCGCGGCGGCGGTGGCTTATTGCTAACACCCACCGCCGAGACGTTGCTGCCGATGCTGCGCCAGGCACTCGCAGGGGTCTCGACAGTTCTTCAGGCCCGCATGATGGACCCTCTGACGACCGAACGAACCATCCGGATCGCCGCATCAGACGTGCAGACGGTGCTGATCGGGCTGCCGCTCTTCGCGGCCCTTTCACAGGCCGCGCCGGGCATCACGTTGCAGTTCCAGCCCTACGGTCGCGACGTGATCTCCCGGGTCGAGGACGGACGAACCGATTTCGCCTTTGCGCTGGCGACGAGCCCCCTGCCCCCAGGTGCCGTCAGCTTTCCGGTCGCACGTGACCGGCTGGCGCTGGTGATGCGGCGGGACCATCCCATGGCCGCGCGCGAGGTGACAGCGGCGGATTACGGGCATCTTGCACATGTGGCCATCAGCCTGATGGATGACGGGATCAGCGATCTGGACGCGGCGCTTGCCAACGAAGGGGTAACTCGACGGATTGCACTCAAGACGCCGCATTTCCTGTCCGCGCTGGCAGTTGTCGGCGGCTCGGACGCGGTCACGACCGTCTCGCACAAGCTGGCACAGAGTTTTGCCGACCGGTTCGGACTGGTGCTGCGTCCCCCACCGCTGCGGGATGTGGACCTGCCAATGGTTCTGGTAACCTCGGGCCTTCGGGCGCATGATCCCGTGCTGGTCTGGCTCGCCGGACAGGTCAGGATGGCCGCCGAAAGCGTGTTCGATCCGGCCGAGTGAGGGCTCAGTGACCGAGGCTCACAAGCTGCGCTGATGAGCGACAACCAAGTTGGCCGCCACCGTCAGCCAAGTTGGCCGGTGGCCCCAGCCGGAGGG
>SKWP01000152.1 GCA_007128865.1 Paracoccaceae bacterium | reverse complement strand
CTGCGGCAGGCGGGTTTTGACAGCTTTCTGCAACTGCCGCTGATGGTGGCCGAAACCGCGGGCTGCGCCGATCTGGAAGCCTACCTGGCCCGGCAGACGCCGAAGCGCCGGCGCAACATGCGCAGCGAGATGAAGCTTCTGGCCGATGCCGGCGGCAGGGTGCGGATACACCCGCCGGGGCAGGACCGGGCGCTGGTTGACCGCATGCATGCGCTGCTGATCCAGAGCGCGCAGCGCAACGCCGGGCTCGAGGTGCCGCATGCGCTGCTGCTGAACGATTACGGCTCGTTCCGGGCGCAGCGGCAATGGGCGATAACGGTCGAACTTGGCGGGCAGGTTATCGGTTTCTTTTCCTTCCTGTCGCACCGGGGGGTGATGCATCAGCTGCATGGCGGGCTCGACTATGCGGCCGGACCGGCGGTCAAGCTCTATCCCAACCTGATGCATGCGGCGGTCGTGCATGCCATCGCCACCGGTGCGCGCGCGGTCAGCTTCGGGCCGCTGAACAACGAGGCCAAGCGCCGGGTCGGGGTCGAATACCCGGTGATGAGCAGCCTTTGGGTGCGCAACCCGCTGAAACGCTGGTTCAGCCGGAACTGGATGGTCCCGCGGCTTGACGTCTGGCGCGGGCCGATGCCGGAGGGCCCGATCATCGCTTCGCCGCTCTACGAAGGCCGGCCGAGGGCGCCGTCGTGACCGGGCTTGTCCGGGGGCGTGCGCGGGCAGGGCAGAACGTCAGTTGCCGTCATCAGTTTCCGCGGCAGCAAGCTCGGCGGCCAGAAACCGTTCGAAGTCGTCCAGATTCACGGGTTCGAACTGTCCGAAGGACTGCATCCAGACGCTGGCCGAGCGCAGCGCATCGGGCTCCAGCCGGCACCATTTCACCCGGCCGCGCCGTTCCTGACTGATCAGGCCGCAGGCCGCGAGGATGCCCAGGTGCTTGGAAACGGCCGCCAGCGACATCGAAAAGGGCGCCGCGACATCGGTCACCGCCATGTCGTCTTCCAGAAGCATGCCCAGGATCGCCCGCCGCGTCGGATCGGCCAGTGCGGCAAAGACCTGATCAAGCCGGTCGGGCATGGGCTGCCTCCGCTGGGCTGAAACTGCCGGCGCTGTCCCCGGCGGTGTCGGCACCCTTCTGCCTTATTGCGACAGCCGGCATTGTCAACCGCAAGGTTGAACATGCCGGCGGCGGGATCCGGGGCGGAAGGGGTCGATGCCGCAATGCAGAAGAGCGGCCATAATCTTTGTAAAACAATTGGTTGCAGGCCAATGCGCGGCGCCATTCCGCGCTTGACTCCGTCGCCGCCCCTCCGTAGGTTCCGCCCGACTGCCGAGGGGTGACTTGCCATGGCGGGCGACAGCGATCGCGAGCGGCTCGAACGGCTGCGCAACCGCATCGCGGAAGCCCAAGGCGGCGACCGCGAGGCAAAGGGTTCCGTGGACGAACACCACAGCCTGGCGAATTTCGCCTGGCGCATGGTGACGGAACTGGTGGCCGGGCTCCTGCTTGGGTTCGGTATCGGCTACGGGCTCGACTACCTGTTCGGGACCATGCCGATCCTGCTGGTGATCTTCACGCTGGCGGGGCTTGCGGCCGGGGTGCAGACGATGCTGCGCACCGCACGGGAAATGGAGCGGCGCCGCGCCGCTGAAGAGAAGCAAAAGGCTGCGGGAACCCGCGGCACCGGAAGAGGGGACGGGCAAGGTGGCTGACGCGACGGGCGGCTTCAACATCAAGCCGATGGACCAGTTTGTGGTAACCCCGCTGTTCGGCGGCGATGTGGTGCACTGGTATACCCCCACCAATGTGACGCTGTGGATGTTCCTGACCGTGGCCAGCGTGGCCGGGCTGATGCTGGTGGCCACCCGCGGCCGCGCGATCATCCCCGGCCGCGGCCAGTCGGTGGCCGAACTGGCCTACGGCTTCATCTACAAGATGGTCGAGGATGTGGCCGGCAAGGACGCGGTGCGCTTCTTTCCCTACATCATGACGCTGTTCATGTTCATCCTCTTTGCCAATGTTCTGGGGCTGATCCCCTGGGCCTTTACCACCACCTCGCATATCGCGGTCACGGCGGTGCTCGCGCTTGCGGTCTTCCTGACCGTGACCGCGCTCGGCTTCATCCTGCACGGCGCCAGCTTTCTGAAGCTGTTCTGGATTTCGTCGGCGCCGCTGCCGTTGCGGCCGGTGCTGGCGATCATCGAGATCATATCGTACTTCGTGCGCCCGGTCAGCCATTCCATCCGTCTTGCCGGCGCGATGATGGCGGGTCATGCGGTTGCCAAGGTGTTTGCCGGCTTTGCCGGTGCGCTGGGTCTGGCATCCTTCATCCCGATCATCGCGGTGACCGCGCTTTATGGTCTGGAGCTGCTGGTTGCGCTGATCCAGGCCTATGTCTTCACCATCCTCACCTGCGTCTATCTCAAGGACGCGCTGCACCCGCATCACTGATCGGGCGCGACGGAACCAGCCATTCCAACACAGGAGAACCACCATGGAAGGCGAACTGATTCAGATGGGCAAGTTCATCGGCGCGGGCCTTGCCTGCCTCGGCATGGGCGGCGCCGCTATCGGTGTGGGCCATGTGGCCGGCAACTACCTCTCCGGCGCGCTGCGCAACCCGTCGGCCGCTGCTGGCCAGACCGCGTTCCTGTTCATCGGCATCGCCTTTGCCGAAGCGCTCGGCATCTTCTCGTTCCTGGTGGCGCTGCTTCTGATGTTCGCCGTCTGAGAACACCCGCAGGACCGCTCGGGGCAGGGGCCATCGCGCCCCGATTCCCGACGATGACGGGTTGAAGGAGGCCGACATGGCAGAGGCAGACGCGGCAGCACCGGGCATGCCGCAACTCGATTTCGCAACCTTCCCGAACCAGATCTTCTGGCTCGTGGTTGCCATCGTGATCATCTATCTGATGCTCAGCCGGGTGGCCCTGCCGCGGATCGGCGCGGTTCTGGCCGAGCGGCGCGGCACGATCACCAACGATCTTGCCCGAGCCGAAGAACTGCGCCAGAAGGCCGAAGAGGCCGAAGAGGCGTATCAGAAGGCACTGGCCGATGCCCGCGCCAAGGCCAACGGCATCATCGACAAGGCCAGGGCGGCGATGCAGGAAGACCTCGACATTGCGCTTCAGAAGGCCGATGCCGAGATCGCCGCGCGCACTGCGGAATCGGAACGGCGCATCGCTGAAATCCGCGAATCCGCCGCCGAAGCGGTCGAGGCCGTTGCACGCGATACCGCCCGCGAGGTTCTCGACGCGTTGGGCCAGAAGGCCGATGCACGGTCGGTCAATGCTGCGGTCACCGCGCGGCTCAAGCAGGTGGGGGCGAGCTGATGAAACGG
>SKWP01000251.1 GCA_007128865.1 Paracoccaceae bacterium | reverse complement strand
TCCCCAGCGTTCCCTCCGACCCGATCAGAAGGTGGCGCAGGTCATAGCCGGTATTGTCCTTGCGCAGTCGCTTCAGGCCGCGCATCACCTGCCCGTCCGGCAGCACTGCCTCGAGGCCCAGGCACAGGTCGCGGGCATTGCCATAGCGAAGCACCCCGACACCGCCGGCATTGGTCCCCAGCAGGCCGCCGATGCGGGCGCTGCCTTCGGAGGCCAGCGAAAGCGGGAACAGCCGGCCGGCCTGACGAGCCGCCGCCTGGACATCCGCAAGAACAGCGCCGGCTTCGGCGACCAGCACGTTTTCTTCCGGATGCACCGATCGAATGGCGCGCATGCGTTCAAGTGACATGACCAGCGGCAAGGGCCCCTCGGGCATGACCTGCCCGCCAACCAGCCCGGTGCCACCGGCAAGCGGCACGATGCCGACCCGTGCCGCGGCGCAGGCGGCCACGATCCCGGCAACCTCTGCCGTGGTGCGGGGACAGGCCACAGCCCCCGCCAGCCCCTGCCAGCGCGCGCGCGGTTCTTCGAGGTAGCGCGGCTCCGGCTGGCGCAGGGTGCCTTCGGGCAGGCGTGCTGCCAGCCCGGCCAGGAATTCCGCATCGCAGGCGGCAAGGGTCGTGCCGGTGTCGGCCATATCGGTCTCCTCCATACACTGCCGCGCTTGCGGGCCTAGCCTACCTCGGTGCGCCCGCGCCTGTCGTGGCGCAGATTTGCGTAAAGGACATGGTTGCGCCAGCGGCCGTTGATCTGAAGGTAGCTTTGCGCCACGCCTTCGTACTTGAAGCCGCATTTTTCAAGAACACCGCGCGAAGCGGCGTTTTCGGGCAGGCAGGCGGCCTCGATCCGGCTGATGTCGAGCATGGTAAAGGCGTGATGCACAAGCGCCGTGATGGCTTCGCGCATGTAGCCCTGCCGGATATGCGGCGCGCCGATCCAGTAGCCCAGCGTACCGGCCTGCGCCGGGCCGCGGCGGATGTTGTCAAGCGTGATGGCACCCAGCAGCGCGTCATCGTCGCGGCGGAAAATGAACAGCGGCACGGCCGTACCGGCCGATTCGGTCCGTTCCGACCACTGCACGCGATTGCCGAAGGACCGGCGCGTCAGATGGTCGGCTGCCCAGGCCGGTTCCCATGGCACCAGGAATTCCGCGGATGCCGAACGAAGCGAAGACCAGGCGCGGAAATCGGAATGCCGCGGCAAGCGCAGCATCAGACGCTCGGTCTCGATCCGGGGCTTGCGCCGCGGCCAGAGCATCAGGCAGCCAGACGCCGGCTCAGCGCCACCAGATCGGGGCCGCCTGCCACCGGACCATAAAGCGCCAGCGCCGCGCGCCCGCCGCCGGCCAGTCGCTGGGCATAATCCCGAACCCGGGGTGCAGTTACCGCGTCGATCCTTGCCAGGGCATCGTCCAGATCCGGCACCCGCCCCCAGACAGACAGATGCCGTGCGAGCCTTTCGGCCCTGGCTGAGGGGCTTTCCAGCCCCATCAGCATGCCGGCCTTCATCTGGGCGCGTGCGCGCGCCACTTCGGCCTCGGACATCTCTTCGGCCGACCGCTTCAGCTCGTCTATGGTCAGCGTCGAAAGCTCGGCCAGTTCTTCGGCGCCGGTTCCGGCATAGATGGTGATCAGCCCGGTATCGGCAAAGGCGCCGGCCTGGGCGAAGATGGAATAGCAAAGGCCCCGTTCCTCGCGCAGCTTCTGGAACAGGCGCGACGACATGCCCCCGCCAAGGGCGGTGGCAAAGACATGGGCGGTGTGGAAATCGGCATCACGATAGCCCGGCCCCTCGAAGGCGAGCGCGAAATGCGCCTGCTCGAGGTCGCGCACCTCGCGCCGTTCGCCGCTGAAGAACCGTGCCGATTCCGGCACGACCAGCGGCAGGCGCGGCAGGCCGCCAAAGGCTTCGCCGGCCATGTCCACCAGCGCGTCGTGATCCACCGCACCGGCCGCGGCAAGGATCATCTGTTGCGGTCCGTAATGACGGCCGACAAAGCCGCGCAGATCGTCGCGCCCGAAGCTGCCCACCTGCCGGGACTGGCCCAGGATCGACCGCCCGATCGGCTGCGCGGGAAAGGCGGCTTCCTGCAGCCAGTCGAAGATCACGTCGTCGGGCGTGTCCATCGCCTGACCGATCTCCTGCAGGATCACGCCGCGTTCAACCTCGATCTCGCGTGGCTCAAAGGTCGAATTCAGCAGGATGTCGGCAAGGATATCGACCGCAAGCGGCACATCGGCTTGCAGCACCCGCGCATAATAGGCGGTCATCTCGCGGCTGGTATAGGCGTTGATATAGCCGCCCACATCCTCGATCTGCTCGGATATGTCGAGCGCGCTGCGCCGGTCGGTGCCCTTGAAGGCCATGTGTTCAAGGAAATGCGCAACGCCGTTCTGTTCGGCGGTCTCGTGGCGGGCGCCGGCCTCGACCCAGATGCCGACGGATGCCGATGCAAGCCCTGGCATGGCTTCGGAAACCACCCGGAAGCCGTTGGGCAGAACGGTAAGGCGTGGTGCGGTCATGCGGCTGTCCTTTCCCGGATCAGCGCCTCGATGGCGGCCAGATCGTCGGGCACCGGTGTCACCCGCTCGGGCCGGTCGAAAAGGTCAGCCATGCGCGCCGGAAGGGCGGGGCGGATGCCGGTGGCGGCCTGCACCGCATCGGGAAACTTGGCGGGGTGGGCGGTGGCAAGGGTGATCATCGGGGTGGCCGGATCGTGCTGCAGATGCCGGCTGGCCACTGCCACACCCACCGCCGAATGGGGGCAGAGCAGCTCTCCGGTCTCGGCAAAGGTCCGGGCGATGGTTTCGGAAGTCAGCGCCTCGTCGGACCTGCCGCTGTCATAGACCTGCCTGAGCGCGGCCATGGCATTTTCCGAAAGCCTGAAACCACCCGACCCGCCAAGATCGTCCATGAGGCCGCAGATGACCGCCGGATCCTTGCCATGGGCCCAGTAGAGCGCACGTTCGAAATTCGATGACACCTCGATATCCATCGACGGGCTTGTCGACGGCACCACGCCCTGCCGGGTGTAGGCTGCGGTTTCCATGCAGCGGTGCAGGATGTCGTTGCGGTTGGTGGCGATGACCAGACGCTCGATCGGCAATCCCATCTGGCGCGCAATGAAGCCTGCGAAGATATCGCCGAAATTGCCGGTGGGCACCGTGAAGCTGACCTTGCGGTGCGGGGCGCCAAGGGCCACGGCGGCATGGAAGTAATACACCACCTGCGCCAGGACCCGGCCCCAGTTGATCGAATTCACCCCGGCCAGCCGCACGCTGTCGCGGAAGGCGAAATCGTTGAACATGTCCTTGACCCGCGCCTGTGCCGCGTCAAAGTCGCCGGCGATGGCCAGCGCATGCACATTCGCCGCGGCCGGGGTGGTCATCTGGCGGCGCTGAACCTCGGACACCCGGCCTTCGGGGAACAGGATGAACACATCCACCGCCTCGCGGCCGCCAAAGGCCTCGATCGCCGCCGAGCCGGTATCGCCCGAGGTTGCGCCGACGATCGTCACCCGTTCACCGCGGCGGCGCAGTTCCAGCTCGAACAGCTGGCCGATCAGCTGCATGGCGAAATCCTTGAAGGCGAGCGTCGGCCCGTGGAACAGCTCGAGCAGGAAATGACCGGCGTCAAGCTGGGCCAGCGGCGCCCGCGCCCGGTGCCCGAAGCCGGCGTAGGCGCGCTCGATCGCGCCGGCAAGCTCTGTCTCGGTAAAGGCATCGCCGACAAACGGCGCGATGACCCGCAGCGCAACCTCCTCGTACGGCAGGCCGGCGAGTGCGGCGATTTCGGCTGCCGGCATCCGCGGCACCTCGGCCGGCACATAAAGCCCGCCGTCGCGCGCAAGCCCGGTGAGCATCGTATCGGCAAAGCCCAGTGCCGGCGCGCGGCCGCGGGTCGAGACATAGACAGGCGAAGCGGTCATCGGGGCGGGTTCCTTACTCGGGTTGCTGTCTGATACGCCACAGCAGGAAAACTGTCATCCCCGCCCATGCTGCCGCCAGCAGAAACCATGTCACGGCATAATTGGCATGGTTGTCGGGCACGCCCGAGGTGTCGAGCGGCATTGCACTGGCGGCCGGGCGGGCCTCATCGCTTGCGCGCAGGACAACAAGCACCGGCTCGGCCCCGAGCGCCGATGCCATCGACGGCAGATCGCGGGCGAACCAGAGCCCGGCCGGAATATCCGGCGGAGGCGTGAAGCGATCGACCTCTTCGGGCCAGTGCAGGTTGCCGATCAGCTGCGCGGGGATCGGCGGGCGTGGGTCTGGCCGCCGCGCGGCGGGAATGAAGCCGCGGTCGACGAGAATGCGCCGGCCATCGTCGGTTTCAAAGGCGGTCACGATCCGGTAGCCTGGGCCGTCGCCGCGCCGCGAGGCCATCACCGCGATTTCGGCGGTATCGAAGGTGCCCGATAGCGCTACGGCAAGAAACCGGTCTCGCGCCGGGTCGGGCGCCCGGGGAAGCGCAACCGGCGGCTGCTCGAGGCGGGCCTCCATGGCAGCCAGAAGATCCTGCTTCCATAAGTGCCGCTGGACCTGCCAGGTCCCCAGCCCCAGCAGGATGGCGCATCCCCCCAGGCCGAGGATCAGCGCGCCGAGCATCCGTGTACGCCGCGTCCGGGCCATTCGGCTTTTCCCCTGTCATGCGGAAAGGCGCGTGCCTTGCGGCCCGCGCCTTGCGCCTTTCGTCATGGCCCGCGCGGTGCGCGGGCCATCGAATATCAGCCCAACCCCCAGATGTAGATGGCCGCGAACAGGAACAGCCAGACCACATCGACGAAGTGCCAGTACCAGGCCGCAGCCTCGAGCCCGACATGGCGTTCGGCGGTGAAGTGGCCGGACCGGACCCGGAAGTAGCACACCAGCAGGAAGATCGTGCCGATGATCACATGCACGCCATGAAAGCCGGTCGCCATGAAGAAGTTCGCAAAGAAGACCTCGCCGGCAAAGCTCCAGTCCCGCACCTGGGTCAGATACCAGTATTCATAGGCCTGCAGACCGGTGAAGATGATGCCGAGAATGGCGCCGATCAGCAGGCCCAGTTCGGCGTCGCGCCGCGGGCCGCCATGGACGACGGCATGGTGCGCCCAGGTCACGAAGCAGCCCGACAGAAGCAGGATCAGGGTGTTGATCAGCGGCACATGGAAGGGGTCGAGGATATAGAATTCCGGCTGGACATAGGATGTCCCGACATAGTCGTACATCGGGTACATGGCATGCTTGAAGAAGCTCCAGAACCACGCCGCGAAGAACATCACCTCGGACATCACGAACAGGATGAAGCCGTAGCGCAGGCCCAGCCGCACGACCGGGGTGTGATCGCCGCCATTGGCTTCGGCGACCACGTCGGACCACCAGGCGAACATGACGTAGAGCACGCCCACGAAGCCGATCAGGAACAGCCACGGCCCGTTGCCCTGCATCCACATGACCGCGCCGAACAACATGACGAATGCCGCCATCGCCCCCAGAAAGGGCCAGATGGACGGAGGCAGGATATGGTAATCGTGGTTCTTTTCGTGAGCCATTGTCAGCGGTCCCCCGTGGGCGTTTCTATCATTGTTCGGTTGTGCCTGACGTCGCCGGCATGGCGAGGGCGTATTCCTCCGGCAGGTCGGCCAGATGGAAGGTATAGGACAGGGTGATCTGGCGGACGCCGCGGGCGTCGAGATCGCGCAGCATGTCCGGATCGACAAAGAAGCTTACCGGCATCTCCATCCGCTCGCCCGGCTGCAGAACCTGGAATTCGAAGCAGAAGCAATGGATCTTGGCAAAGTGCCGGCCGGCCTCGTAGGGTGTCACATTGTAGCTGGCAACGCCGGCCACGGGGCGGTCGGTGGGATTGTAGGCCTCATAGAAGGCCAGCGCCGTTTCGCCGAGCCGCACGTCCATCACCCGTTCCACCGGCCGGAATTCCCACGGCATGTCGCGGGCCCTGGAGGCGTCGAAGCGGATGCGCACCGTATGGTCGAGCACCGTGTCGGGGGCTGCGGTTGCCACCGAGGTGGTTCCGCCATAGCCGGTGACCCGGCAGAAAAGATCGTAAAGCGGCACGGCTGCCCAGCCCATGCCGGCCATGAAGGCAACGACGGCCGATGCCTGCAGGGCGGTTCGGGTCTTGCCGGGAAGGGCGTGCCAGCCTTGGCGGAAGCGCGGCATCATCTTTCCTCTCCTTGCTGCAATTCCTCGTGACGAACGGCGAGGCCCGGGCGGTAGGTATGGTCGAACGCCTCGATGGTTCCGCCGCGTTCCACCTTTGCGATGGTCAGGCCGAAGACCAGAAGAATGAAGGCGACCAGCAGCAGCCCGACGCCGATATTGCGTCCGGATCGGCGGCGGTGCAATTCATGCTCGCGGGCCAGGGGCATGGTTCAGCTCCACAAAGCCACGGGCCAGACCGCCAGCGGCCGCAGGGCAGCCTCGGCCAGAATGGCGCCGAAGTGCAGGAACAGATAGCTGAGGGTGAAGCGGAAGAAGCGCTTTTCCACCCGCCATCCATCGGCCGCCGCCGCGGTTTCGTCGCGCCGCCAGATGCGCCATGCACCCCGCAGCAGCAACAGGTTCAGAACCACGGCAAGCGCCAGATAGAGCGGCCCGCCGATGCCGGTAAAGGCAGCCCCGACCGCAACCGGCGCCAGCGCCGCGGAATAGACCAGTATGTGCGCGCGGGTGGCGCGCCGGCCATGGGTGACGGTCAGCATCGGCACTTCGGCGCGGTCGTAGTCGTTCTTCACGAACAGCGCCAGCGCCCAGAAATGCGGTGGCGTCCACATGAAGATGACCAGGAACATCAGCAGCGGCTCGATCGCCAGCCCACCGGTTGCCGCCATCCATCCGATCACCGGCGGAAACGCCCCCGCGGCCCCGCCGATGACGATGTTCTGCGGTGTCCAGCGCTTCAGCCACATGGTGTAGATCACCGCGTAGAAGAAGATCGTGAAGGCCAGCAGCCCCGCGGCGGCCCAGTTCGTGGCCAGCCCCAGCATCACGACCGCGATGCCGGAAAGCGCCATGCCGAGGCCCAGCGCCTCGCCCGGCGCGATGCGGCCGGCGGGGATGGGGCGGGTGGCGGTGCGGCGCATCACCGCGTCGATGTCGGCATCCCACCACATGTTCAGCGCCCCCGAGGCCCCCGCCCCCAGCGCAATGAACAGGATCGCCGCAAGCGCCTCGATCGGATGCAGCGCCACCGGTGCGGCCAGCATCCCGACCAGCGCGGTAAACACCACCAGCGACATCACCCGCGGCTTGAGAAGCGCCACGAAATCGCCGAACCCCGGCTCGGCGGCGCCGGCGGCAACGTCGGAAGCATTTGCGCGGATGTCGCTCAAGGCGAGGTCTCCTGGCTGTCCCTTGCTCGGGCGGTCGCGTCAGCGGTCACGCGGCGGCCGCCCGATGCGGTGCTGACGTCAGTTTGCAGCGGCAAGATCGGCGTTGCGGGGGGTGCCGCCATAGGTGGCGATGGCCCGGTCGAGCCAGCCCTCATAGTCTTCGGGGCTGACCACCTTCACGGTGATGGGCATGTAGGCATGGGCAATCCCGCACAGTTCGGAACACTGGCCGAAGTAGATGCCTTCCTGCTCGGCCCGGAACCAGAGTTCGGCCAGACGCCCCGGAATGCCGTCCTGCTTGACGCCGAAGGAAGGGATCGTCCAGGCATGGATCACATCCGATGCCGTGACCTGCACAACCACCGTCGCACCGGTGGGCACCACCATCGCCGTGTCGGTGGCCAGCAGGAAATGCTCGCGCGCATAGCCGGCCTCGATCAGCTGCGCCTCGGTCTCGGCCGTCAGGGTAAAGTCCCCCCCGGTTGCGGGGCTACCGATCATGAAGCTGTCGAACTCGAAGTCGTGATCGACATATTCATAGGTCCAGTACCACTGCTTGCCGGTCACCTTGATGGTGATGTCGGCGTCCGGCATGATCTGCTGCTTGAACAGGATGGGCAGCGAAAACACGCCGATGAACACCAGGATGATGATCGGCACCACCGTCCAGGTGACCTCGAGCGGCGAATTGTGGGTAAACCGCGCCGGCGTCGGATTGGACCGGCTGTTGAACCGCACAATGACGTAAAGCAGCAGACCCACCACAAAGACGGTAATGACCGTGAGGATCACCATCAGCATGCTCTCGAGCCAGATCAGGTCACGGGCGATGCTGGTCACCGGAGGCTGAAACCCCGTGCCGCCCGGTATCGGCTGGCCGATGACCGGCAGTTCGGGCAACAGCGCCTCGGCGGCCACCGCACCCGGCAACAGCGCCGCTGCCCCTGCTGCAACGCCTGCGCGCCCGAAGCCCCGCCCGTTCCGCGATGACTGCCCCATCGCCCCCCGAACCATTGCTAGTCGCATTCTCGCGTTCCCGTCCTGTTGCGCCGTTTCCCGTCGCGGCCGCTTGGCCGGCCATTCCGGTATGCCGTGGCGTCCCGTTGTTTTCCTGCGCCGAAAAATCATATTAGAGGCGGAACGACAAGTGAAACCGTTGCGGCAAACGGACGCTTTTGCCATCCGGAACCGGAGTTCAGTAATGACCGAAGCCCCCTTCAGCCCGTTCGAAACATTGCTGGACGAGGCCATTGCCCTGCGCCGTCTGAGGGAAGCCACCGACGGCGCCGAGGACGGCGAGCTGTTCCTGGAACGCCGGCGATCGGAGGCCCTGGTGCTGGACGACGGCCGAATCCGGTCAGCCTCCTATGACGCGTCAGAGGGATTCGGCCTGCGCGCGGTGCGTGGCGAGGTGTCAGGCTATGCGCATTCCACCCACATCACCGAAGCGGCACTCGCCCGCGCTGCCGAAACCGCACGGCTTGCGGTGGGCGATGGCGGCGGCGTTCTGGCCGACCCGCCCGCAGGCACCAACCGGCGCCTATATGCATCCGACGACCCCATGGCAGATGCCGCATTTGCCGCCAAGATCGATACCTTGCGCGAAATCGACGCCTTCCTGCGCGATCTCGATCCGCGGGTGGTCCAGGTATCGGCCACCATCGCCGCCTCGCTGCAGGAGGTCGAGATCCTGCGCCCCGAAGGGGTCCGGTTGCGCGATGTCAGGCCGATGGCGCGGCTCAACATCTCGGTGATCGTGGAGGAAGGCGGACGGCGCGAATCGGGCGGGATGGGCGGCGGCGGGCGCTTCGGGCTGGCCGGGCTGATGGCGCCCGGACACTGGCAGGGGGTTGCGCGCGAGGCGCTGCGCATCGCCGTGGTCAACCTTGCCGCCGAACCCGCCCCGGCCGGGGTGATGGATGTGGCGCTGGGCGCCGGCTGGCCCGGCATCCTGCTGCACGAGGCCGTCGGCCACGGGCTGGAGGGCGACTTCAACCGCAAGAAAAGCTCGGCCTTCGCCGGGCTGCTGGGCAAGCGTGTGGCCGCGCCGGGGGTGACGGTGCTCGACGATGGTACCATCCCCGACCGCCGCGGCAGCCTGACCATCGACGACGAAGGCACGCCGGGCGCGCGCAACGTGCTGATCGAGGACGGTATCCTGACCGGCTACATGCAGGACCGCCAGAATGCCCGGCTGATGGGGGTCACACCCACCGGGAACGGCCGCCGCGAAAGCTATGCCCATATCCCGATGCCGCGGATGACGAATACCTACATGCTGGCCGGCGACGCCACCCGCGATGCCATCATCGCCGACATTCGGGACGGTATCTGGGCGGTCGGCTTCGGCGGCGGTCAGGTCGACATCACCAGCGGCAAGTTCGTGTTTTCCTGCACCGAGGCCTATCGGGTGCGCAACGGCCGCATCGGTGCGCCGATCAAGGGCGCCACCCTGATCGGCGACGGCCCCACCGCGTTGCAGCATGTGCGGGCCATCGGCAACGATCTCGAACTCGACCCCGGCATCGGCAATTGCGGCAAGGCCGGCCAATGGGTGCCCGTCGGCGTCGGTCAGCCGACGCTGCTGATCGGCGGGCTGACGGTGGGCGGCGCGGCGACCTGATTACGGCCGCATCCCGCCCCGCGGTCGTTCACGCTCCGTTAACCCTGTGGCGCGATTGTCGTGACGCGGATGAGGCGGGGCATCGATGGCGCGGACACTGTTTTCTTTCCCGACACCCTTCACCCCACCCACCACGGAGGAGGACAGGCTGTCGTGGCTGCGCCTCATCCGCTCCCGACGCGTCGGGGTTTCGACGTTCTTCCGGCTCATGGGCGAACACGGCTCGGCACCCGCGGCGCTCGATGCCTTGCCGGTCATCGCCCGCGCGGCCGGGATCGACGGCTATCGCCCGGCCGACGCCGGTGCGGTGCGGGCCGAACTGGATGCCGCCTCGGCCGCGGGTGCGCGCATGCTGTGCTTTGGCGAAGCGGGCTATCCCGCCGGTCTGTCCTCGATTGCCGATCCGCCGCCGGTCCTGTGGTGCATCGGCGATACCGGCCTGCTGGGGCGCCCGATGGTGGCCATGGTCGGCGCCCGGAATGCCTCCAGCCTCGGGGTGCGCATGGCCCGGCGGCTGGCCGCGGGGCTTGGCGGGGCCGGCTATTGCGTGGTTTCCGGTCTGGCCCGCGGGATCGATGCCGCAGCCCATGCCGCAGCGCTGGATACCGGCACCATCGCCGTGATGGCCGGGGGGGTAGATGTGATCTACCCGGTTGAAAACACCGCGCTGGCGCATTCGCTGGCCGAACGCGGTCTGCTGATCTCCGAGGCGCCGATGGGCATGGCGCCGATCGCCCGGCATTTCCCGGCGCGCAACCGCATCGTTTCGGGGCTGGCCCGTGCCGTGCTGGTGGTCGAGGCCGCGGCGCGTTCGGGCAGTCTCATCACCGCGCGTGACGCGCTCGACCAGGGGCGCGAGGTGATGGCCGTTCCCGGCCATCCGTTCGACGCCCGAGCAGCCGGCTGCAACATGCTGATCCGCGACGGCGCGACGCTGATCCGCAGCACCGGGGATGTGCTGGAAGCGCTGCCTTCCGAAGGCGCCGAATCGGCTGCAAACGACAGCCCCGGATCGCCCGCAGGGCCCGGCGCGGCGGGGGGCGGGGAACGCCCGGTCGCCGCCCCCACACATGGCCGGGCCGGGCCCACCCGCGCGCACCGCCAACCGGGCGAAAAGCCTCCCGATCGGCCAACCCGCCCGCGCAGGCCGATGCCGCAGGCACCGCATCCGCCAGCCCCGCAGGGGGCGGGGCCGGAAACCACCGCCCCGGCGGGCAGCAGCACACGGTCTCTGCACCGCGAAATCCTGCAACGGCTCGGCCCTAGCCCCCTGGCCGAAGATCAACTCATCCGCGACCTTGGTCTGCCCGCGGCCAGGGTGGCGATCGAGTTGCTGACACTGGAATTCGAGGGCAAGGTACAGCGGCAGCCCGGCGGGCTTGTGTGCCTCTCGGCCGCGGCGTGCAGCAGCCCCGCATGATACCCGCGCGCCCCGAACCGAACGCCGGGCCCCGGCTACGGGGCGACAGCGTATGCGCCTGATCCGTTCGGCAACCACGGGCAGCCACCGCCCGAGGCGGGCGCGGAAAGGCCCGCCTTGGGCCAAAGGCTCGATTGCGGCGAGACGGGGCGGGCGGGATGGGTCCGTTGGCCTGCCGAAGCGACCGCCGGAATCAATTGCCGCCCAGTATGCCACGCAGGCGGCGTCCGGCCTCTTCCTCAAGGCGCCGGCGGGCGGCGTCCTGCGGGCGCTCGCCTTCCCCCGCATCGACCCCAAGGCGACGTGCGGCCTCTTCCTCGGCGCGCCGGCGGGCGGCGTCTTGCAGCCTTTCGCCCTCTTCACGCTCCAGACGAAGGCGTTCGTCCAACGCGCGATCCGCTTCTTCGCGGGCGCGTTGTTCCAGCCGCTCGCGTTCCTCGCGCAGGCGCTCGTCGGCCAGCCCCTGCATGTCGAGCCGCAGGCGCGGCTCTTCCCAGGCGCCGGTGATCAGCAACGGCACCCGTATTCCGCCGCGGTCCTGCCCGGGCAGAGCAACCGGTACCAGCCGCATGTCGAGCCTGCGCCGGCCGATATCCACCGCGCCGCGCGCCGTCGCCTCGACCAGCGCCGCGTCAAGCCGCAGATCCTCGCTGCGCAGCACGCCATCGGCAATCGTGAAGCTGCCCGAGATGGCATCGTAGATCGTGCGCCGGCCCTCGCCCACATGCGAAAGATCGAGGTTGCGCAGGATCCCGGCCAGATCGAAACCCAGGATCTCCCCGCGCCCCAGGTCGATCCGTCCCTCGCCCGAAAGGCTGCGCATCATCGCGTCCATGCTGCCGCCAACGGCCAGAAAACGCAGATCGGCACTGCCGCTGCCATCGATCCGCCGAAAGCCGGCAGCATCCGACAGCAGCGGCAACAGCGCGACATCGCGCAGGCGCAAATCGCCGCCGGCCGAAAGGCCGCTGCGGTTGTTGAGCACAAGCTCGCCGCCGAGCCGGCCGCCATGCAGCCCGACCTCGCGCAGCGAAAGCACCGCCCGCGATCGGTCGATCACCAGGCTCGCCCGCACCGGGCCGG
>SKWP01000370.1 GCA_007128865.1 Paracoccaceae bacterium | reverse complement strand
TCTGTCGCTGGAAGAACCCTTCAACGTTCCGATCTCGCTGATGGGCTTCACCGCGAGCTTTGATCAGGTGCTGGCGTCGAACCCGTTCTGAGGCGCCGCCTTCACCGGCCGGCCACGGTTTCCGCTGCCCCCGGGCTTGCCCGAAACCCTGCCGGCCGGCAGCGCGCGCGGTGACCGGGCCAAACGCGGGCTGCCCGAACCGGCGTTCGGGCGGGCCAAGCACCGCTGCGCGACCGTAGCGGTCGGATCGCATCCCGCGCGGGCCGTTGCCGCCGTGGTCAGGCGCGGACCTGCCAGCCGGCTTCAGGCGCCAAGCGCCAGCCGGCCGCCGTCGCGGTCAGGGGCGGGGTCGCGCAGCACATACCCCCTGCCCCACACCGTCTCGATATAGGTTTCGCCACCGGTGGCTTCGGCAAGCTTCTTGCGCAGCTTGCAGATGAACACGTCGATGATCTTGAGTTCGGGCTCGTCCATCCCGCCATATAGGTGGTTGAGGAACATCTCCTTGGTCAGCGTCGTTCCCTTGCGCAGGCTCAGAAGCTCCAGCATCTGGTATTCCTTGCCGGTCAGATGCACCGAGGCACCATCGACAGAGACCGTCTTGGCATCGAGGTTCACCGCGATCCTGCCGGTGTGGATGATCGATTGCGCGTGCCCCTTGGAACGCCGGATGATGGCATGGATGCGTGCCACCAGTTCCTCGCGGTGGAAGGGTTTGGTCAGGTAATCATCAGCGCCCGAGCCGAAGCTGCGGATCTTGGCCTCTGTCGCCTCTTCCCCGGTCAGGATCAGCACCGGTGTCGTGACGCGCGCCAGCCGCAGCTGGCGCAGCACATCATATCCCGACATGTCGGGCAGATCGAGGTCAAGCAGGATGAGATCGTAATCATAAAGCTTGGCCAGATCGACGGCCTCTTCCCCGACATCGGTACAATAGACGTTGAAATTGGCGTGTGTCAGCATCATCTCGACGCTGCGCGCCGTGGCTGGTTCGTCTTCCACGAGAAGAACGCGCATACGACTGGTCCCCCGGTTGCCATCAGTCACCGACCGACAACTTGCGCATCAATGGTTAACCGCCCGTTACTGGACACAATCTGCCCGACCGCTGCGGCAAATGCACGATCGCGCGGTGATCCGGCCGCCGGGCGTGACCTTCCTGCTACGCCCGGTTGTGGCGATAGCTCTGGATTCGCGTGACACGCAGGCCGGCCTCGCCGTGCCGTTCGACCGCCGAGCACCAGAGCGCGAATTCCTCCTGCGAAAGGCCGTAGCATTCCAGCGCCTCGGATTCGGCGATCAGCCCGTGGCGCACGGCGCGAACCACCGTGGCCTTGCGGCTGGCAACCCATCGGCTGGTTTCGGGCGGCGGCAGGTCGGCGCGCGTCAGGACGGTTCCGTCGGGCAGCGTCACCATGCGCGGCCCGCCGACTTTCTTGAGATACATCTTTCACCCCGTCATCCCGCCCCCGTGGCAAGCCTGTGCCGGAGTGGTTTAGCCAAGGTTAGGGCGGGCGCTGGCGATGCCTTGATTTTTCGCGAAATCCGGGAGATTTTGCGCGCTGACCTGGCTCGGGGCTTGCCAATCCTGACGGGACATCACAGCTAGGGGCGGAACAACCGCCCTGCCCCGCCACCGGAAAGCCCCACGATGCCGCGCGACCACGCCCTGAATTCCCTCGGCTTTGACCGCCCGCCCGCACAGACGCGGGTGGTGGTGGCGATGTCGGGTGGTGTCGATTCGTCGGTTGTGGCGGCCGAACTGGCCGCCGAAGGCTATGATGTGGTCGGCGTCACGCTGCAGCTTTACGATCACGGCGCGGCGCTGGCGAAAAAGGGCGCCTGCTGTGCGGGCCGCGATATCCATGATGCGCGCCGCGTCGCCGAGGCCATGGGTTTTCCCCATTATGTGCTGGATTACGAGAATGTCTTTCGCGATGCGGTGATGGATGAATTCGCCGATGCCTATCTGGCCGGCGCGACACCGGTGCCCTGCATCCGCTGCAACGAAAGGGTCAAGTTCCGCGATCTGCTGGAAACCGCGCGCGATCTCGATGCCGACTGCATGGCCACCGGCCACTACATCCGCCGCATTGACGGGCCTGCCGGGCCGGAACTGCACATGGCCGCCGATGCAGCCCGCGACCAGAGCTATTTCCTGTTCTCGACGACGCGGGAACAGCTCGGATTCCTGCGGTTTCCGCTGGGCGGGCTGGCGACCAAGGCCGAGACCCGCGCGCTGGCGGCCAGGCACGGGCTGGCGGTTGCCGACAAGCCCGACAGCCAGGACATCTGCTTTGTTCCCGACGGAGATTATGCAAGGGTCATCGAAAAGCTGCGCCCCGGCGCTGCCGACCCCGGCGATATCGTGGGCATGGACGGCCGCGTACTGGGGCAGCATCGCGGGATCATCCATTATACCATAGGCCAGCGCCGCGGACTGGGCATCGGGGGGCTGGACGAGCCGCTCTATGTCGTCCGGCTGGATCCGGAATTGCGGCGGGTGGTCGTGGGCCCGCGGTCGGCGCTGGCGACGCGGCGGGTGCCGGTGCATACGGTCAACTGGCTGGGCGATGGCGATTTCGAAGCGCAGGCGGAATGGCCGGCCCGGGTCAGGGTACGCTCTACCCGACCGCCGGCCGAGGCTGTCATTCGCCCGCTGGGCCCGAACCGGGCCGAGGTCGAGCTTGCCGCCGCAGAGGAAGGTGTCAGCCCCGGGCAGGCCTGTGTGTTCTACGCCGCCGACGGCAGCAGGGTTCTGGGCGGCGGCTGGATCGGAGCGGGCGCATGAAACCCCTCGCCAGCCCGTGCCCCGGTGCATCAATTCCTTGCCCCGCGGGCAAAACCACGGCAATGTGAGCAAATGAAAGCCGAAACTCCAGCGCATCTGCGCACCTACGCAGATCTTCGCGAGCGCATTCTGTTCGGGCAACTGCTGCCCGGGCAGCCGGTGACCATTCAGGGGCTGTCTGCCGACCTGAATGCTGGGATGACACCGGTGCGCGAGGCGATCAGGCGGCTTGCCGCCGAGGGCGCGCTGGCGGTGCAGGACAACCGGCGCGTCCGGGTGCCCCGCCCCGATGCGCGCCAGATTGCCGATCTGGCGCTGGCGCGCAGCAGGCTGGAACCCGAACTGGCCAGCCGGGCGGCATCCTGCCTGTCACCGGAGACGCTGACCGAAATCGAGGCTGCCAATGCCGAGGCCCGCGATGCGCTCGACCGCGGCGATTTCGGAACCTTCCTGCGGGCAAACCACCGGTTTCATTTCCTGATCTACAATGCCACCGGCAGCCGGATCCTGACCGAACTGGTCGAAGGGCTGTGGCTGCGCCTGGGCCCTGCCCTGCGGGCGATGACCGAATTCTGCAGGGCCGAGGCCGGCGGCATCGGCG
>SKWP01000176.1 GCA_007128865.1 Paracoccaceae bacterium | reverse complement strand
CTCGATATCGGCAACCTCGCGCCGGGCGATTACATGTTCGGCATCGGCGCCGGGCAGACCGCCACCGACCTGGCCGATGCGGTGCCGTTCTTCCTGCATGCCTCCAACGCACTGCTGGGCGGGGTGACGGCAGACGATGCCAATGACACCTATCTCGACTTCGACCTGATCGCCTCGGGACCCGAGCTGCAGCTTTTCGCCGTCAATGACAGCGACGGATTCGGCTGGGACAAGTCGAGCGACATCAACGTGCAGGTCTGGGCCACCCCGATCCCCCTGCCCGCGGCCGGCTGGCTGCTGCTGGGCGGGCTGGGCGCGCTTGGCGCGGTGGCCCGGCGCAAGCGGCGCAAGGCGGCCTGAGCGGCCATCGCCGGCAGCATCGTCAAGGGGGCGGCCCGCCGGGGCCGCCCCCTTTCGCATCCGGGCGGGGCCCATGCAGCCGCGCCACAGCCGCGGCGAATCGGGGCGTGCCGGCGCGCGGGGCGTGACGCGGGCGGCGTTTGCGGCTAGGATCGGGGCGCATCGGGCGGGGACGGGCCGGCAACAGGCCCGCCGCGCGCGGCGCAGAGGCAGAAGCAGGCCGGGCAGAGATGCAGAATTTCGCCATCGCAGGCGCCCGTCGGGCGGTCTGCGCCCTTGCCTTCGCAGGGGCGGTGGCCGGCTGCACGCCGGGGCCCGATTATGCCGCCCCGGAAATCGCGCTGGCCGACCGCTATGCGGTGGTGCTGCCGGTGCGCCTGCCCGAGGGCGAAGCGGCGCAATGGTGGCGCGCCTTCGAGGATCCGGTGTTCGAGACGCTGGTTTCCGCGGCGCTGGTGCAGAACCTGTCGCTGGCCGAGGCGCGGGCACGGCTGCAGGAGGCCGAGGCCGAGGCCCGCCGCGCCGGGGCCGGCGGGGTTTCCGGCAATGCCACGCTCGAAGGCCAGACCGGCAGCGCCGGCGACAGCCTGCAGGCCGGGCTTTCGGTGCTGCCCGATCTGACCGGCGGCCAGCGGCGGCGCGCCGAGGCGGCAATCGCGCGGCTGCAGGCGGCGCAGTTCGGCGTCGCCGAGGCGCAGCGGCGGGTGCTGGGCGAGCTGGGCACGGCCTATGTGGAGCTGCGCTTCTTCCAGCACAGCCGGCTGTTGCGCCAGCAGGATCTGCGCTCGCGCCGGGCGACGCTGAACGACATCACCGCCCAGGTGGAGGGCGGCGCGGCAACCCGGCTCGACCTGCTGCGCGCCCGTGCGCTGGTGGCCGAGACCGAGGCCGAGATCCCGCGGCTGGAGGCCGACATCCTGCGCCAGCGCCAGCGCATCGCCACGCTGCTGGGCCGGCCGGCGGCGGATCTGCCGGTGGATCTGGGCCCGCCCGGCCGCCAGCCGCTGCCGCGCGCGGCGGCCACGGTCGGGGTGCCGGCGGATCTCTTGCGGCTGCGCCCCGATATCCGCGCCGCCGAGCGCCGCTATGCCGCCGCGGTCTCGGAAATCGGCGCGGCCGAGGCGGCGCGCTATCCGCAGCTCAGCCTCAGCGGGCTGATCCGGGCGCCGCTGTCGGGCGGTTCGGCCAGCGACACGCTGACCGCCGGGCTGACGCTGCCGCTGCTGTCGCAGGGCGCGCTGGCGGCCGGGGTGGAAGTGCAGGAGGCCCGCGCCGCCCAGGCCTATCTGCAATGGCGGCTGGCGGTACTGGGCGCGGTGGAGGAGGTCGAGGGCGCGCTTGCCGCGCTGGCCGCGGCGCAGCAGGCGGCACGGGCGGCGGCGGCGGCGGTGGCGCTGAACGAGGAATCGCTGGCGCTGTCGCGGCAGCTGCTGGAAAGCGGCGGCAATGCCACGGTGCTCGACCTGCTGGACCGCGAACGCGCGGTCTCGGCCGCCCGCGCCACCCTGGCCCGCAGCCGCCGCGACATCGGCCGCGACCATGTCGCCCTGCAGACCGCGCTGGGGCGCTGAGGCCGGGTCAGGATTGCCGCGACTGCCAGCGCCAGGCATCGGCGCACATCGCCGCAAGGTCGCGCCGCGCCGCCCAGCCGGTGCGCTGCCGCATCAGCGCCGGATCGGCCAGCGATACCGCCACATCGCCGGGCCGGCGCGCGGTGATCCCGAAGGCGATGGCGCGGCCCGAGGCGGTCTCGAAGGCGCGGATCATCTCCAGCACCGAACAGCCCCGCCCGGTGCCGACATTGAGCGCCTGCACCCCCGGCCCGGCCGCGGCCAGATCGAGCGCTGCCAGATGCGCCTCGGCCAGATCCATGACATGGATGTAGTCGCGCAGCCCGGTGCCGTCGGGGGTGTCGTAATCATCGCCGAACACCGAAACCCGCGGCCGCAGCCCGGCGGCGACCTGGGCGACGAAGGGCATCAGGTTGTTGGGCGTGCCGCGCGGCGCCTCGCCGATCAGCGCCGAGGGATGCGCGCCCACCGGGTTGAAATAGCGCAGGGTCACCGCCCCCAGCCCGGGCAGGGCGCGGCCCCAGTCCTCGACGATCTGCTCGACCATGCGCTTGGACCAGCCATAGGGGTTGGTCGGGCGCAGCGGGTGGGTTTCGGGGATCGGGATCGCGTCGGGTTCGCCATAGACCGTGGCGGAGGAGGAAAACACCAGCCGCATGCAGCCGGCCGCCGCCATCGCCTGCATCAGCGTCAGGCTGCCGGCGACATTCACCCGGTAGTATTCCAGCGGCACCTCGGCGGCCTCGCCCACCGCCTTGAGCCCGGCGAAATGGATCACCCCCTCGGGCCGGAACCGGGCGAACACCCGCGCCAGCGCCGCGGCATCGGTGACATCGGCCTCTTCCAGCCCCGCCGCCCGCCCGGCGACGGCGGCGATGCGCTCGGGCACGTCGCGTTCGGCATTGGCGAAATTGTCGAGGATCACCACCTCGTGGCCGGCCTGCAGCAGCACCACCGCGGTATGGCTGCCGATATAGCCGGCCCCGCCGGTCACCAGAACACGCATGCAACACCCCGTGAAGGCCCGCGGCCGCACCGGGCCGCACCCGGCATGGTTACCCGGCCGCGACCGGCGGCACCAGAGGGCCGCGGCCGGCGCGGGGGAAATTCCCTGCCGCCGGACATGGTTAACCCTTCGTTCACGATGTTTGCGAAAGACTTTACGCGACATGCCGCAGCCGCAGGGAGCAGGCCATGCCGCCGCTGGACACCGGACACCTCGCCCTTTCGCCGTCCCGGGCCGGATATGCACCCCGCTTTCCCGGGGCGGCGGCGCAGGCCCTTGCGCCCGATACCGGCGATGACGCGGATTACGCCTGTTTCGCCATCTGGCACGGCGCCCGCGCCCGGCAGGACGAGATCATCGCCGATCTGGGCAGGGAATTCGAGCTGATCGGCGATTTCGAGATCACCTGGTCGCAGGCCCGTTACCACCGCAACATCGCAAGGCTTTACGAACGCCCCGG